>JAKJFO010000032.1 GCA_022704885.1 Candidatus Rifleibacteriota bacterium
GAACCGCCGCGAAGACGCGCAGGTCAGCATCGAACTTGCTTCATCACGAGGCTACGTCGGACAGGGCAACAGCGTCAGAGTCTGGGTCATGAACAGCAAGAACGAGCTGCAGGCCAATGCCCAGGTCAGTCTGACCATAACTGACGAACGCGCTGGCAGCACCAGCCTGCCCTGCATCGAAACTTCCGAAAAGGGTTGTTATGAAACCGCCTTTATACCGGCTTTCAGAGGCCTGCACCGCCTTGAAGCCGAAGCAAGATACCAGGGTCGTGAGCTGGGCCGCGCCAAAAGCGAAATTCTCATCGAATTATCGACCGCCGAGTTTGACGAGCCCATCGTCAAAACCAGCCTGATGACACAGCTCGCCAGTGATACCGGCGGAATATTCGCAACTGTCGATCAGGCTTCGAAAATTGTCGAGGCAATCGACGCCGAACCTGGGCAGAAGCTGGAAAGCAAGAGCATCGACCTGCGCGACAGCTGGTTACTGCTGATTATTCTTCTGGTTCTGCCTATGGTAGAATGGTATCTGCGAAGAATCAGGGGGTTGAGTTGAATGACCTCTAACCGGCATATTTCAATCATGCTGCTGATAGCCACAGTGCTATGTCTTAACGGCATTTCTGCAAGTCATGCCGCAGATTTTGACCGTATCATCATTCCGCGGGTCAAGTATGGTGGCGGCGGTGACTGGTATACCGGGCCAACCTCGATGCCAAATCTTCTCAAACAGGCATCAGAACGCCTGCAACTGCCGACTCAGCCGGAAAACATTGCTGTTTCTATATCTGACCCCGAGCTTTTTCGCTACCCGATGCTTTATCTGACCGGACACGGACAGGTTCGCTTCAGCGATTTCGAGATAAACACACTGCTCAACTATCTCGACAATGGCGGCTTTCTCTGGGTTAACGACAGTTACGGCATCGACCGTTTCATCAGACGCGAAGTCCGCCGGCTCTACCCCGACCGCGAATTCGAGCAGCTGCCAGCTGATCATGCTATTTTCAGAATGGTCTATGACTTTCCCGAGGGCCTGCCCAAAATTCATGAACATGACGGCAAGCCCCCGGCGGCTTATGCGCTATTCGACAAGGGCCGCATGAAAATTCTCTACACCTGGGAGTCTGACATCGGCGACGGTCTCGAAGACGCAGGCATTCACAAAGTCGACACTCCCGAAATACGTGAGAAAGCGATGCAGATGGCACTCAACCTTCTCGCTTACGTGATGATGCAGTGAGGCAAGCATGCACAACGAAAACCTGAATCTGCTGCTCAAAAACTACCAGCAACTGCGTGACCAGCTGCAGCAGACGCTCAATTCCTACAAATACGGACGACAGCTGCGGGTTGTCATGTCTTGCGCATTCTGGGCGCTGGTATCGTTCTTCATGCTGCTGCTCATCTTCATGCTGGCAGAACGCACGCCCATACAGTCGGAAGCAGTGCGCTGGGTTCTGGCGCTGGTGCTTTACTGGCTGCTGCTGTGGTGGCTGTTGCATGCCTTCAGAGCGATATTACACCCGCCGCCTGATACCGGCCTCGCTGTCGAAATCGAGGCGACGACAGGAAAGTTCAAATCAGGTCTGTCGAGTGCCATCGAGTTCTGCGATTCAGCCCGGCCAGCCGCCGACAACCGAACCTCCGAAACCATGCGGCGGATAACCATTGCTCAAGCCGCTGAACAGCTGCAGTCTGAAGACATCAAACATTCGCTCAAAGCCTTTTCGCGGCGGCGATCGGCTTTTACCATGCTGTTTTTCATGATACTGACAGCGCTCTGGTACTTTCTCTCTCCGGTCGAAGTTATGACTGGCGCCGGCCGTCTGCTGTTTCCATTACGGCCGATTCAGCCATGGTCTACCCTCGAAATACTGGTTGAGCCAGAACATGCCCTGGTAGCTATGGGCGAAAGCCTCGAAATCTCGGCGCGTCCTTCGCGGCAGATCAGCGAACCGATCGTTCTCGAACTTTTTGCCCCCGACAAGACCGAAGGAAGCCGGGTCGAGATGTATCCAGATGCTACTGCCAGCGAAAGCCGCTTCGTTTACACGCTCAACAGCCTGCAGGAATCAGTCGACTATCGCGTCACCTGTGAAAAGTTCAGCACCATGCGCTATTCGATCAAGGTCATGCCGCGACCACAGGTCAAAACTCTTCAGTTAACACTGTTTCAACCAGCCTATATCGCTACCCAGCCGATCAGGCTGCCCGAAAACACCGGCGACACCACGGTACTGGCTGGCAGCCGCGTTAAAATCGAAGTCACCGCCGATCAAAATCTTGCTTCTGGCGGGCTGATTCTAAACCCGGGCGCGACGCAGACCTGCGACATAGTCAGCCGCAACCGCTTTACTTACGAATTCGCAGTGGCCACCAGCACGACATTCAGCATCTTTCTCGAAAACGAGATGGGCCTGCGTAACGAAAAGCCGGTTTCTTACACCATCGCCGCAACTACCGACAACCCACCGACAATCGAACTGCTAAAACCGGCTCAGGATGTGCCATTTCCGACCAGCCGACGACTCGACATCAAAGTTGCAGCGCGTGACGATTACGGCGTCAAAGCGACCATTCTATTCTACAAGGTTGGCGACCGCGATTCCCTGATACCTCAGAATCTTAAACCAAATTTCAAACCGGTTACTGAATTCGAAGTCGAGTTTCCGTGGATGCTCGACACTCTCGCTCTGCAGCCCGGCACGAAGGTCAGCTATTTCGTGCAGGCCGAAGATGCCTGTCAGCCACAACCAAATGTGGCGACAACTCCGACTTATTTTATCAACATGCCATCGATGTATGACATGTATCGAGGCGAAGAAATGTCGCAGGGCGAAGTCAACCAGAAGCTTGAAGAATTCATGGAAAACCAGAAAATGCGCCGAGAGGCTTTGATGAAGGCCTACGAGCAGATCAAGCATGAAGAGAAACTCGATTTCGAAGCTTCGCAGGCAATCGAAAAGGCCATCGAGCAGGGCGAGAAAAGCCAGCAGGAAGCAGAAGACATTCTCGAGGCCTTCAAAAAGATGCAGGAAAATATGGAAAACAACCCGCTGAGCTCGCCAGAAGCGCTCGAACGCATGCAGAAAGTCAGCGAACTGCTCAATGAGGTTCTCGATGACGACACCAAACGCATGATGGAACAGCTTAGAGAATCTCTGAAAGACCTTAAAATCGACCCGAAAGACATCGAAAAATACGAAGAAGCCTTCAAAATGGAAGAATACCTGAAAGGTCTCGACCGCACTATCGACCTGCTGACGCAGGTGCGCGAACAGCAGAAACTAAATTCACTGGCGCTCGCCATCGAAGATCTGCTTCGCCGTCAGGAGCAGATCGCGTCTGAAACCGCCGCACTCAAAGAAAAATTGGCAAACGAAGGTCTCAGCGCCGAAGAAGAATCGCAGCTCAAAGACCTCGCCGACCAGCAGGAAAAGATCGGCCAGGAGCTCGAACAGCTGCAGAAACAGTCTGAAGAAATAACAAAAGACCGCAAACAGGACGACTTTCAACAAAATCCGCTGCTCGAAGACGTCAAGAATATCCGTGACCGCATGCAGAAAGAGAACTACCAGCAGCGCAGTGAAGACATCAAAAAAGACATGCAGAAAAAGGATCTCGATTCGGCGCAGCAGAACCAGCAGAACATGCTGAAGTTTCTTGAATCGCTGAAAAAGGATTCTGAACAGATCTGCCAGCAATGCTCTGGCGGCGCGCCGCCGCAGATCGACCTTTCTGCCTTTATCAGACGGGCATTACAGGTATCACACGATCAGGAAATGCTTTATCGCGAAATATCCGAGCTTCCCGAACAGTTCATGCGCGGGCAGCGGCCCGAAATCGAAGGGCTGATCGATCAGGTTTCGGTGCTGCAGGTTCTGGTAAAACAGCAGGGCAGCGAACTTGGCGATGACCTCGAACAGTATGTCAGAAGCAGTTTTGCGGTAGATCCTGCCGCTCTCGAACCGCTCAGAGGCACTCAGCCCCTGTTCGCAGCCATAGTCAAGAACCTCGAAGACCGGGCGCTGAGTTCGTCGCGCGAAGACCAGCTCGAAATCATCAGACGTTTCAACCAGCTCGCAATCGAGCTGATGAAAGCCCAGGACCAGTCAGGCTCGTCAGGCTCTGCCAACCCGATGGATGCCCTGCAGCAGTTCAAAGATCTGACCCGGCGCCAGCTCAGTCTTTATCAGCAGATGATGCAGCGCCAGATGTCGCCACAGAGTCAGCAGACCATGGAACAACTGCAGCGCATGGCCATGGAACAACGTATGGTCAGAGAAGCCCTCGAAAAGCTGATGCGTGAGAGCCGGCAACAGATGAATTCGCTTGGCCGTCTCGACGATGTCATTGATGATATGAAAGACCTCGAAACCGAAATTCTCGACCCTGAAATGCGCCGCAAAGTCGCTGAAAAGCAGAAATCGATATACGACCGCATGCTGCGCGCCCAGAAGGCGATCAAAGATCGCGACGAAGAGAGTGAAGAACGCAAAGCCCGACAGGCAGAGATAATCAAACAGCAGCAGCCCGACAAACCTCTCGGCGAAATTGGCAGTGACACACGCGATCTGAGCCGCGACTTTCTCGGCGATCTCAAAGAAGAGTTTCCCGAGGCTTACAAGCCGATGCTGAACGACTACTTCAAGTCGCTCAACATCTACGGGGGTAACTGATGAAAAAAATCCTGCTCATCGCCATCTCAGCAGTCATGCTGGCAACAATTCTTCTGGCCCAGACTGTCAACTTCAACCCTGACGCAGCAGCGCTCTATCAGAATGCCATGAACCTGCTGCGCCTGCGACGGCTTACTGCCGCCGATCAGCAGTTCCGCGAACTCATCGAAAAATTTCCCGATGATATTCATGTAACACTGGCACGTCGGCAGCTCGCCAGTATTCTGCGCGATCTCAGACAGTATGATCAGGCGATCGAAATGCTCAAAGCGATTCTCGACAGCGAGAATTCGCCAGACAACCAGCGTTATGCACAGCAGGAAATACTCAACATTCTGCATGAAACACAGCGCTTTCGCCAGGGCATCGAATTGATCGAAGAGTGGCGCCGCAAAGCGCCGGAAGATGTATTTTTAAGCCGGCAGCTGGCAAGATTTTATCTGCAGTCTGGCCGTAAAGACGAAGCCTGGCTTTTGCTCGAGTCGATAATGGAGCAGTCACAATCTGCTCCAGAAGCTTTTAAAGACCTGCTGGAACTGGCATTGCGCAGCGGCGAAATCGAAAAACTCATGCAGGTCATCGAGAGTCGGCGGGCGCGCTGGCGCAGTACGGTTTATGCCGACTACATGTCAGACTGCTATCTGGCGCTGGGCCGCAAGGATAAAGCGGTAGAAGTTCTCAACGAGATTGCCGAAGTCAAAGAACATCCACTGTTATTGAGTAAACTCGCCGATCTTCAGATTTCTCTCGGCAGACACGAAGATGCACAGAACAGCCTGAAATTGCTGCTCAAATTGATGCCTGACGACTGGAACGCCCTGCGGCGCCTCGGTCACTGTCTGTTCATGCAGAACAAAAAAACAGAAGCGCTCGAGACCTGGCGGGCACCTCTTAAATACCCTTTCATGCAACGCCGCGAGTTCTATCAGGACTACACAACCGTTCTTATCGAGCATCAACTCTATGACGAGGCTCTGCAGGCATTCAACGAAGCACGCAAGGCGTTGCAGCAGCCGACCATGTTTGCCGAGGAATATGCCAGCGTTCTCGATGCGCTTGGCCGCAGTGACGAAGCCCTCGAAGAATATCTCAAAGTTCTGGGTGAGGGATTTTACCGTCCCGAGGTTTTTGAAAAACTTTATCATGCCTTTGAGAGAGGCTTTGATCTTGAAGCTGGGCTCAGACGAATGCGACAACAGAGCAGTTATAATCTGGCCATACTGCAGGCCCTGCTCGAGCTTTATTTTCGCAGAGCAGACATGAAAGACCTTCAGGAAGTAAGTGACATAGTAAAAGGCTCAGGCGGCAATCTTGACGAGGTTTTTTACGAACGCCTCAACCAGGAAGCGCTGCTTCTTCCCGGTGAATTTCATTTCGTCATCACCCGCATGGTCATGCAGTCTCGAACCGACAGCGGCCTGGCTCTTCGCCTTGCCATGCTGCTGCTCGAAATGGGTCCCAACGATCACATCTGGCGCAAAGACGCTTATGCGGCAGCCAAGGAAGTTGCAGATCGCAAAGTGGTAGCTGATGCGCATCTCAAGTCGCTTCTTCTGATAAAACTGGCAGAATATGCCTTGTATGAGTTCAACGACACCCGGTCTGCCCATGGTTTTCTCGACAGTATTCTGCAGACAGAACTGATGCGGGCAGTGCCTGATCTCGCGGTAAGAGCCGCGATAGTCAAAGCCAGAATCATGATTTTTGAAGAAAACTACCCGACCGCGCTGGAACTTCTCAAGCAGAACGAAGAAATCGTAAAACGCGCCAATCAGGATCTGTTCTCTGGCGACCCGATTTCTGAATCTGACTTTCAGGCGCTTATACACCTCGAGCGCGCGCGCCTGCATGCACACAAGGGTGATTACCAGAACTCGTTGCAGGAACTCAAGATCATCATCGATGAATTCAGCGAGTCAGAGTGGGTTAATGACGCGCTGGAAATGGCGAACTTCATTACCCGCCGTTCGACCGGCGATTTTGCACTGCTAAAAACCGCGCTGAAGGCAGAACGGTTGACCATGACCGGTCAGCACCAGGCTGCCCGCGACGAACTCAAAGCCGCGATTACGGCCAATGCCACGGCATCGACCGTAATTGACGAGATGCGTGCCGAAATGATCGAGCTGCAGAAGCACGACACCGATCCGGCCACCCTGATCACCGAGATCGACCAATACGCAAAAGAGAAACCAGGCAGCCACAAAACCGCCGACCTGTGGGAACTCAAATGGCGGCTGATGAAACAAAAATCAGCAGCTCCGGCAGAGATTCGCGAACATCTGCAGACTTTTATCGACAATTTTCCAGCCGATCTGCGAAGCGGCAGATTCAAGAAGATGCTTGTCCATAAGGCTGAACAGGAGAAAAACAGGTGAGAAAATCTGGTTATATCTGGTTTCTGATGCTACTGTGCCTCATCTGTCGACCGCTTTCGGCGCAGAAACTGCTGATTCCCATGGATGACGCTCAGGCTGACCATCTTCGCGCTTACGGCGTAACCTACTGGATACTCGACAAAACCGGCACTGATGTCGAGTGGCTGCTGAATTTCCGCGGCGGATCTTTTCTCGCGGACGATCTCGAAGAAATCCGGCAGCGGGCACGTACGGCCGGAGTGACTGTGCAGCCTGTCGACAGCGGCGAAATCAACAGTATTTACGCACTTATCGAAGAAGAAAACATGGAGCGGGTGTTGCTGGAGAAGGCGCCGAAAGTCGCCGTTTACTCGCCAGACTATGCCGAACCCTGGGATGACGCGGTCACACTCGTTCTTACCTACTCCGAGATACCGTTCGACAAGTTTTATGACAAGGAAGTCATCAACGGCGACATCGCAAAGTATGACTGGGTGCATCTGCATCATGAAGATTTTACCGGGCAGTTCGGCAAATTCTACGGCTCGTTTCGCTTCGTCGACTGGTACCGCAAACAGGTGACCCGCAACCAGCTCGAAGCGCAGAAATTCGGGTTCAAAAAGGTCAGCGAGCTTAAGCTTGCGGTTGCGCGCGGCATAAAAAAATTCGTGCTCGACGGCGGTTTTCTGTTCGCGATGTGCTCGGCGGCCGACAGTCTCGATATAGCGCTGGCCGCCAATGGCGTCGACATCATTGCCCGGGAGATCGACGGTGACGACCCCGACCCGCTTGCTCAGAGCAAGCTCGATTATTCTCAGAGTCTTGCATTCACTGATTTCAAGCTGATTATCGACCCAATGGAATATGAATTCTCCGATATCGATGTTTCGAACAACTATACCGGCGAAGCCGGATCGTTCAAACTTTTTGAATTTGCCGCCAAGGTCGACCCGATTCCAACCATGCTCACCCAGAACCACCGCAATGTCATCGATGGCTTTTTCGGCCAGACCACCGGTTTTCGCAAGTCGCTTGTCAAACCCTATGTCGTCATCATGGGCGAAAACAACGACGGCGTTTCGGTTAAATACCTGCGCGGCGACCTCGGCAAGGGCTTTTTCAGCTTCTATGGCGGGCACGACCCGGCCGATGTCAGTCATATCGTCGGCGAAGGCCCGACACGCCTCGAACTGCACAAAAACAGCCCGGGATATCGCCTGATTCTCAACAACATTCTTTTCCCGGCGGCTAAAAAGAAAGAGCGCAAAACCTGAGCATTTCGAGTCATACCAAAGATCAGAGGCCACGATGATCTCGATGTTTCTGCACCTGCTGGTGCTTGCCTATGGCACCGTAACTTTTGCCGGCAGCTTGAACTGGGCGCCGGTAAGTTTCATGGTCGTCTGGGGCTACCTGACGCTGCTCATTCTGGTGCACTGGCTGCCCGATTATGTCGATGCCGAAGTCGAAGCCGTCAGAATACCATCGTTCATCAAGACACAGGAAATTTTTCAGTGGGCGATAGTGCTGTGGATACTGCTGCTGCAGGCAGGCACCGACCCGGCAACTCTCAGCCTTCCCGCGCTGGTCGAACGGCTGCCACAGACGCTGCCGATGCTGGTTTCGCTGACTCTCTATATCGCGCTGGCAAAACCGGCCTTCTTTGAGTTTTATCGGCTGTTCAAGCCTGTACTCGATCTTAGACAGACCGCCAGTGATTTTTTCAGGGCACGCATGACCGTGCCCATTCTGTTTTTTCCACCAATCATGCTGTGGATGTTGATCGAAGATCTCAGCAGTGGCGGCATCAAACCGCTTACTGAAATCAGGCTGATGGCGGCTGCGCCACTGTTTTTCGTTCTGCTCTATCTGATGGCACCCAAGCTTTTCAACCTGGCCTGGCGGGCCGAAGACAACGATGACCCCGAACTCGACGACATGCTCAAACGCCTGTCAGAAAAGGCCGAATCAAGGGTGGCCGGAGTCAAGATCTGGAACACTTTTAACGAACCGGTTCCCAATGCTGCTGTCGCCGGACTGCTGCCGCGCTATCGCTTTGTCTACATCACGCGCTATCTGCTCGGCATGTTCACACCACCGCAGGTAGAAGGCGTCGTCGCACACGAACTCGCCCACCTTCGACTCGGGCATGTAACCAGTTACATGTTCTACTCTCTCAATCTCATTCTCGTCTCGATCGCTCTCAAACTGTCGCTGCTTCTATATTACCCGCAATATTACCCTGATTCTACAATCTACACAGCGATAGAACTGCTGCTGTTTCTTGCCGTGTTCTCGGTCACCTTCACTGCGCTCGCGCGCCACTGCGAATTTCAGGCCGATGCCTTCGCCAGCGAAATTACCAGCCCGGATATCTTCGCCTCAACGCTCGAGACCCTCAACAGCATAATTTTGCCGCCGCCATCGATTATTCCAAACTGGTTGCTGACACATCCGCAGATTCAAGATAGAATAGCGCGGGTGCGCAATGATGAAAGACATAAAATCGTCGATCTCAAGCGCCATGCTTCGCGACTGCGCTTCTCGATGCTGGCTTCAGGCCTGGTTCTGCTGCTGTTGACCGCCATACCGGCCAGCGGTGTCAATAAAATTTCAGGTTACCATGAAGCAGTTAAGGCAGGAAACGGCACTCTCGCGGGAGAGTTGCATCGTTCCCTGCCTGACTGGCTCAAGACACACCCTCTGGTGCTGCAGGAAACCGGCAAGATGGCGGTTAACAGTCAGCGCTGGGTGCTTGCAGCAGCATTGGCTGCCGAAGCAGAATGGAACCTCAGATTGCTCGACGGCTCACAGGTATTTCATCATCCGGGTTCGCCAGAAGTTACTTTTGACTTCGAGATCGTGAAGTTTGTTCTGAAGTCGCTTGACCTCTGGTGAGTTCATGGCGTATCCCTGTTGAAGAAGTCGCTCGATCATGTCAAGACTGCGCTCAGTGAGTTCAGAGTATTTCTGAATCTGAGCCATAACAACTTTTTCGTCTTCCGGAGGGGCAATGGAAGAATTTATTGAACGCGTTTCTGACATATTCAGGTCTCCTGTCATTCTTAAAAGGTGGCAGCTCAGCTATCGGCAATCGTTAAGCTTATGTTTAGCCATGTTCGTCTTTTTGTCGACAGCTGCTCTGCAGGCGCAGGAGAACAAGATCAGCCGTTACAACTTCGTTCTGGCCGTTTATGAGCGCGTTTTCAACCGCCACATTACCGAGATCGAGGCGACCGAAAGCGGTCTTATCGACCAGTTCGACGATGGCCAGTATAATCTCGACTGGCCAATCTCGCGCGGAATGGCAGCCGAAGCTCTGTATCGCCTGAGCGTTCAACTCGGCACCATAGCCAAAATGCCACGTGCTTTTGCTGACATAGGCAACGACTCAATTTTCAAGAAGCCTCTGGAAACAGTCGGCGCCGCCTTTCTGCCTCGCGCCCGCGGGCGCTTCGACCCCAACTACCTGCTCGATCGCGAGACGCTGTTCCGGGCAATCAGTCTGCTGCTCGAAAAAGGTGTTCTGCGTCAGGAAGACCGCTCGCGCCAGGCGATTTTTCCGGCAGCAGAGCCGGTCGTCACCACTACGATGACAGAAGAAAAGCTCACGAGTGACAGCGAAGCTGTTCTCATGCCGATACACCCCGATCTCGGCTTCAAGGAACACAAAGGTGAAGACACCCGCTACCGTGCCGAAACCTATAACCGCGTTGCCATCGCCAACTCACGTGTTTCGACCGGCCAGATGAACCCCCAGGAAATGGCCAGTATCGAAGACGCCAGCAGTGCCATGAAAGATGTCGAAACGCTGCTCGACCGCCTTGGTGGTTCAGTCATGGAAATGACCGAAACCTATCCTTCCAATCCCGATGACGAAAGCGATCTGCGCCAGGGTCTCGCCAAAATCGAAGGGGTTCTCGCGGCCGCGTTCGAGCGCTTCACCTATTCAAAATTGCAGCTTGGCACAACCATGCCGGTCGATCCCGATCAGATACGCAGATGCGAAGAACTGAGCCGACAGCTCGACACCCAGCTTGAACGCCTGAAGATACTCAGACAGCGTATTGCCGAACGTCTGGCCGAGCCACAGAAAGAAGAGAACTGACATGTACAGATACCTTGCCGTTTCGCTGCTGATGCTTTGCCTCGTGCTGCCGCCGGTTCTGGCGGTAAACCCGGTCATGCGCTACTTCACCCAGCTGCTCGACGAAACTCGCGCCGAAATTGCGATTGGCGAATTGATGCGCGACCAGTTTCTCAGCGAGTTTCCAGAATATCTCAAAATTGCTTCAGATACCGAAATGACGACGCGCATGCGCAAACTCGCCGAAAGCAGCAGTCGCGCCGAACTTGGCTACAACGTGCTGATCATCGACAGCGACATTCCCGACGAAATTCCGCTTCCCGGTGGCACGCTGATCGTTACCAGCGGTCTGCTGACAGCTGCCGCTACCAGTGAACAGCGCGACTTCATACTTGCCCGCAACGTCATGCACATTGTTCTCAAGCACCCGATGAAGCTGGTCAAAAACGAAGGGCTGTATCCGACTATTCTGAACCAGCTTAAAACCAGACCCGAAAATCGCAGCCAGCAGATTCTGCGCAAAGTTTTGCGCGACTACCTGCGCAATATTCCCAAACTCGACCATAAGAAGGCCGATCTTCAGGGAATTCTGCTGACCAGCTCGCCTGAAAAGACCAGAAAAGCCGCAATTGAAATGCTGAAAAGCTTTTCGATTCGTGTCTGGCCGGTTTTACCATGGGATACCGGTGATCTGCCCTCAAGAATTGCCGAACTTGAGAAATTGAAACTTCCGGAATAAAATCAGCTGATGTCATCTGATCGCCTGATAAAATACCCGCGCGATGCTGTTCGAGCCACCGACGGCTGGATCAGACGATCGGCGCTTGCCGCGATGGTGCGTGACCCTCAACCGGTCGACCGCGAAATCTTCGAAGATTTTATCGACAGCGATGATACGACTCTGTCGCTGATGTCTTTCCTCGGCCTCAAAAAGCTTTTTCCACCGACGATCATGATCAGAGACACCTGGAAAGAATTGTTCGGCGAATCTGTCGACCTGCTGTCGCGCCGTGCCTGTACCGGGCCTTCGCAACTGCGGGTGGCCGCTCTCAAGGCGCTTGCCTTCGCCCCCGAACATCTGAGTTTTGGCCTGGTCGAAAAGGTTCTTGAATCGCTTGCCGCCCCGATGAACTTCGAGAGCATCAGTTGTGGCCAGACTCCCGGGCTGACTCTGGTTCAGAACCCGCAGACCTTTCAGCTGCCGGAAGGCTTCGCGGTACTGCTCGCGTCGCTGCCTGGCAGTCACGAACGTGTTGATCTGCTGCGCCGCGAAATCGGCTCTCAGGATTCATCACGGCTTCTGCCGGTTCTTCTGTCACTGCAGCTCAACCCGGTGCCTGAGCTGACCGATCAGACGCTTCTTCTGGCCAGGTCCCCGGAAAAGCGGATCGCCATCGAAGCAGCCCGCGCGCTGCTCGCCTGCGGTGGCAGCAAAGTATACCTGCTGATTCTCTCGATGCTCAAAGAAGCCGCCGATCCACAGCGCAAAGCTGCGCTGCTGCCTCTCGCCGCCAGTACCGGCCGCGAAGAGGTCTGGCCGGTAATTGTCAATTATGCTGCCTGTGACGACAACATGCTGGCGCAGGCAGCTCTGCAGGCCGCCGAAAACTTCGCCGTGCCAATCGAAGAAAAGGCAGCGCTTTATCGCAGGGCGATCAAAAGCAGCGACCCTGGCACCGCCTGCCTCGCCGCGCAGTATGCCTGGCAGGCCGGCTCGATGAAAGCTCTCCGCCTCCTCGAAAGCTACCTCGCTGCTGAAGCCAAAACACAACGCGCCTGTGCGGCAGCGGCATTGGGCAATATTGCCCCGGAAACCGCTCTGCCGATTCTCGCTGACTGTTTCGATCGCGAAAAAAACGGCGACGTCATCAGACAGCTGATTTTGAGCGTGCGCAAGCTGCTGCCACGTGCGCGTGGCAACCTGCGCGTGCATGATCTGCTGCTGCCATGGCTCGGACGTCTGATGAAATCAACCGATGCTTTCAAGCGCAGCCAGAGCGCCATACTCTGCGGACTGCTCGGTCGCAACGCCGAAGACCTCGTCTTGCGCACGCTTGAAAAAGAGCATCACCCGCACGTCATCGCCTCTCTGCTGAGTTCTCTCGGGCGTCTCGGCTGCAACAGGCTGCTGGTTTATTCAAGGTTTCACGACCATCCCGACTCACGCGTCAGGGCTAACATGCTTGCGGCCATGCTGCTTTGCGGTGGCGAAGCGGTTTCTTATTTTACCAGTGCTCTCAAAGATAATGTTCCACGGGTAAGAGGCGCGGCCGCCAGAAATCTCTTTCTTCTCGGTCAGCTCGACATCGTTGCTGCTCTCAACCGCATGCTGCTTGTGCCAGAGCCATTATCGGTGCTGGCTGGCTGTTACTCTCTCGGCCAGTTGCTGCGCATTCAGCCACCACTGCTTGGCCCTGACCACCCGCTGCCGCTTGCCGTCGCGCGTCGCAGCGCCATGCAGCAAAAATCAGGCTCATATGGCCCGATGCTGCTCAATACGCCAGAAATCGCGCAGGTTTTCAGCGAAATGGCGATTGCCCGCGGTAATCGTAAAAAGCTGATCTGGATTCTCGAAGAAAAATCGCGGCGACACCCGTCTTCTTACCCGGTTCGCCGCATGCTGGCCGCGCTGCTGGCAGTAGACGGCGACCTCTCGCAGGCAGCTAAAATACTGGCTGGCTGCCTGATCGAGCACCCCGGCATACTGGCCGATATTCTCGACGCTTACCGAATCGCGGTCAAACTCGGAAACCTCGACAAAGCTACAGATTACGGCGAATCGGCGAAGGAACTCTACAACGAACTGCTCGCCGGCTGCCTGTTGCTGTGCCGCTCGATCCGCGGCAGCGGCGCTGAACTGATGATGCAGAAACTGCACCACCTCAGTGAACCTTCGATGAACCTTTACAACGCCATGATCCAGCTCAAGGTGCTCGAAAACGAAACTGAGACCGTACTCGATCTCATGTCTGAACTGGTGCTGGCACGGCCATACAACGCCGTCGTCATTCGTAAGCTTGCCACCATGCTGCCAGAGTCGTTTACCGACCTGCGCCAGGCGCTCGCAGTCTATGCCGCTTCGCTGCCTGAAAGCCTGCAGGGATTTCAGTGACCAAGAAGCGTCGACTGACTGGCGCCGTTCGCTTCGATCGCGCCGCCTGACCTGCCGGAATTTCTGCTGTTGCTGTCGCCGACCACAAATGCAGCCACAACCAGCAGTAGAATAATGATCACCAGAAGATGATTCTCGTTCTCCAATTGCTTCACCCCGACGCCCTGATTATTTGTGAAGTTCGGGCTGCCGTTACTGAAGTTAATTGTAATAATTTTTCAACAACCCGCAAGGGCAGGAAAAAGGCTTATTGTCCACCGAGGTGAGTCCGGGCCGCCCGCGCTTCCAGGCTGTTGCGGTTGTTATCCCGCTCGATCACCTTCTGATACCATACAGCTGCATCGGCAGTGCGACCGACAGCTGTCAGAGCATTGCCAAATTCGAGAGCCCTGACCATGAATGTCTGATCGTCTTCCGGGTCAGGGTCGCGTTTGAACAGTTCCTCATAAAGCCCGACCAGCTCGTTCATGCGGCCGGCCTTCTGATAAGCCATCATCAGACGGTTCTTGGCATCGGGCAGCAGTTCGGTTTCAGGGTACTGCTTCAGCAGATGTTCGAGCACCGCAATGACATTGTCGAGATCAGGCGGATCCTGGCCAAGCATATAGAGGTTGGAAAGACGCCAGCACGATTCTTCAGCCTGATCGGTCAGCGGACAGCGCTCGATTACCTGCTTGTGCAGCTCGATAAAGCGATCCAGTTCCCACTTTTCCAGCTCCATCATTTCCTTGTACAGCTCAACGGCCAGCTTGAGCTGCTCGTCTTTGCCCAAAGCGGTCGAAACCTGATAAACTCCGGACGGCGAAGGATTGTAACTGCGCGCTGAATCAGAGTCATCACCACTCTGAGTTTCACTGCCGCTGACAGATACGCCTGACTTTACGGTTTCGAGCCACTTTTTGGCAAAACTGTTTTCAGCATCTTTGCTCAGAACAGTTTCGAATATCTTTGCTGCAGCCTCGTTATCGCCCTTGCGATGCTTGATCAGACCATGCAGGTTCATCAAAGACGTGCTTTGAGGGTGTGCAACCAGGCCCTTTTCGAGAACATCTTCGGCTGCATCATAGCGTTGCACCTTTCCTAAAAACGAGGCTGCTTCAACATAAAGCTCTTCGGATGAATCAGGTTTGAGGGCGTTCAGATAGAGTTCCTGCGCTTCATCGTATTTTTTGGCGTTCTGCAGGGCGCGGCCCTTTTTAACAATTTCATCAGAGGCCTGCAACAGGCCTGCACAACTGCAGAATAACAGACAGATCGCAATCAAACCTGATTTATTCATATGGTAACCTCCAAAGCTATTTTTTGGCTTTTTCTTTGCGTAAATTGCTGATTTTCAGCTCTGATTCAACACAGGTCGAATAGAACTGACTGGCAATCGAAAGCGTCGAAGCCGTGCCTTCACCCTTTTCATCAGAAATCAGCTGCATTGCCACATTCAGAAACCTGAATTTCCCGGCTGAGTCCAGTTCCGGCTTGAACAGAAACGACTTGACCTGACGGGATCCATGAAAATTCGACTGACCCTTTTCATCGCGGCGAAAAAGAGTCTGTGTCGATGCATCGTAAGTATACTCTATTTTCTTGGCTTCGCCATCACGAATGGCATAAAAGGTAAACCTGTCATCGCGGCACTCTTCCGGCACAATGTTTTTCAGTGATCTGACGTCGGTTCTGATGCGCTCAACGATACTGTCCATGAGACGCTGAATGTTGAGCATGTCAGTTCCCTTTTTGAAGTGTCGGGTGGTACGGTTCATTATCAGCATCGCACTGGTCAGCACCAGGCTTGAAATAGCTGCCACGATGACGATTTCAACCATCGTGACGCCATATCTTCGGTGTTTTAACAAGCCGTCAGCCATTGCGATCTCCATATTTCAGAACCGACAGCCTGACCGAAGCCAGAACCCTGTCATCACCTTCATCTACCCGGTAAAAGACTTCGACGTTCAACCGCAGAATACGGTCTTTTTCGTTCTCATCATAAGCAAATTCATACTGAAAATAGCGAAACGAAGTTTCCATGTCGCTTTGTATGCCCTGATCGTTAACCACCTGCAAGGTCGCCTGCAGATCTTCGTTTTCGAGAACACCGGTGCGGCCCTGTGCCTGAAGCGACTGCACCTTTTCAAGGCATTCTTTGTAGGGCAGTTTGAGCAGATTGTCGATGAAGCTGGCAGCAATCTGTGAAGCCATCATGTGCTTGCCGATCGAGTAAGCTCCGCGTGTCTGCGTCGATCCCAGCCACAGCAAAGGCATCATTGAAAGAGCGAATATGGTTACACCAACCAGCAGTTCGATCATCGACAAACCCTGCCGCATACGGTCATTGCGAAGCGGCGGCACTGTAACTGTCTCTCTGAGCTTCCTTATATCCGGCTTGTCAGTCATCTTCACCGTCAGACCTTTCGGCGGTAAGCATGTAGCCACGCATGTTTTCCATCAGCTGCACCGCATAAGCCGGCTCAGCCGAAGCCATTGCGGAATGATAGATAAAGAACGGCGCGCGCAGATGGCGACATGAGCTCTCGATCTGGCCAAATTCGAGCAGACGCTCAGGCAGATCGAGATAATTGCAGGCTATGCCGCCACAGAAAACTATTTCCTTGCGGACTGACCGCCAGGTAATCTGACTGTATGGCGAAGACTGGCGCGGATTAAGGTTTATCAGATGAACACCGAGCAGAGTCTCTCCCCTGATGGTTATCGGGTCACCACGCAGACTGACGAAGGTAAGAAAATTTTCCTGGGTGATTTCGGTTTTCCACTTCTGATAGTGATCGTGCGCCGGCCCCCGAAACAGCATGGCACCATAATCACCAAGCTTGAAATTGCTGTTGTCGATCTGGTAACCGCGGGTTATATTCTCGAGCTCGATCGGTCCGTCGACAAGAATCACGCCGCCACCGATGTTCTCGTTTTTCATTTCAAGCTTCGGCACCTTAAGAGAGCCCGAAACATAAACAACACCATTGACCATGAACTTGTCATTGGCAACACCGGCTGCTTCAAGAAATTCCTCACCACTCGCAAACGATTTGCCAACACGCACTTCTATGCCATTCATCGGCGGTGAGTTGTCACTGGTAACTCTGAACCAGTTGCGCAACATGCGATCAAGACGATCACCAGCCTTAAATCCGTCAGCAGCTTCAAAATCGTTATTGGTGAGAATACGTTTCTTTTTGCCGACAGGGTCGTAGTAAAAAGGCATAAATCCCTCGGGCAGATTGTCGATACTGCTCATACGCGGATTCCAGTTTTTACCTGAAACCATACGCGACATAAAATCCTGAAAGCGCAGATTGGCAAAAAGTGGCTCGAACTTATAAGTATACAGACTCACGGTTGTCGTCGGAAAATCGCCAGGACTACGGGTCTCATCATATTTGAGCGGCACCCCGCCACCGGAAGGCGGCCACCAGAAGGTAATTACAAAAAACCGGCTGAGTACGTTGCCAAAAACCTCGCGATTGACGTGCCCGAAATTGATATCGTCTGGTTTCAGCCCCATCAGCTTGATACCGCTGGCCAGAGCCATAAAACCTTCGCCATATCCCGAACCGCCATCTTTGAGCAGACGCCAGAACTCGCTGGCATTGCTGCCGCTGTTCAAAAAGTTTTCGACCGTATAGGCAGCGCCTGAAAAAATGCTCTCTGAATACTGCGGCACAATCTCCTGCGAAAAGCCAAGAACGCCCATCTTGGCCAGCTGATTGTATTTCAGCGGCACTTCCATGCCCATCATTCTGACTGCCGTGCCATCAGGCTTCTGAAAAATCGTCATATGCTGATACTTCGAAGCAGCGTCGAATACCTTGAAAGTATCTGGCGAAACCAGAAACATTTCACCGACACTGGCACTTACCTGGCCGCTGCCAGCCTGCCCGACCGTATCGAGCGCTTCTTCGCGCGTGTCACCAGCCAGATTGAGAAAGATCGAGTCATCGGCCGGCCCCAGAAAGATCTTACCCGAAACCGCTGCTGAAGCATATTCAACCGGGTCAAGCGGTGGCAGCATGATCATCGGGCGATATTTATTGCCCGGGCGCATGCGGTTGTGATTGACGATTCCACTTTCGAAGTCGACCGGATGCCTGCCGTCGCGCGTCAGCATGATGTTGAGATTATCGTTTGGCCCGATCTTGTCTTCGCCATGCTCGCGGGCAATGCTGTCGGCGAAAAGCACAAAGTCTTTGAGAACCGGGGTCATGCGCATGACCACTGTAAAAGGATATTGCACCCGCAAGGTGTACATGCGGCCATAAAATTTGGCCTGGCAGACGATTTCGAGCAGACCTTTCTTTTCGGTTCCCTTAAGATGGGCCGGGCATTCAAAACCTGGCGGGTAACCGATTTCTTCTGAACCTGAAAAAGTGATGGTCGGCGGCGACTGAATCTGAATACCAAGCTCTTCGGCCATTTCCTTGAGCATTCCCGACTGCTTGTAAAAACTCGTGCTGAGCCGATAATTGGCGGGAGGCGACCTGAATGCCTTATACAGATAAGACCCGGGTTGGTTGACGTTGAGATTGATCTGTTGCAGTACATCGCCGGCATAAGACTCAAGAAAATAGCGGCTGATCTGAGTGTAATCGCTGAGCGTGAGCAACTGCGTATGACTGCTCATTCTTCTCGAAAGAGCCATGACCATTATCAGCATAACGCTGACCAGCCCGAGAAGAATGACAGTTACATTGCCTTTTTTTGCCGACAATCTTCGCATCATAACCAGAATTATACCCCTCTCCCTTTTTATTTGTCCACGCATTTAAGGGTACCCGTCATATCTCAATCGCTGTCGATATAGCTCCCGCCTCATTGCCCTCCCGCTGCTTGCATTTAACCGCCTGATCAACTAGAATTGCCTCACCATGCACAGAAGAGTTAAATTCAAATACGAAATCGAAACATCAGCGAAGTCTTTCCCATGGCTGCGCAGTTTTGTCGATTCGACCTTCTTCGGCATCGGACTGATGTTTCTCATCGTTCTCTCGGTGATTCTCATCATCATCGAAGTTTTTTTCACACTGTCACCCGGGCATTTGACCACTCTGCAAACGATCAACGACGTACTGACTCTCATCTTCATCGTCGAACTCAGCTTGCGCTGGCTGATCAGCGTTTCGACCGCTTCCTTTCTTAAAGGCTTCTGGATCGATATCATCGCCGTCATGCCGGTATTCCGAATTTTCCGCATTGGCCGCATTTTACGCATTCTCAGACTGTTCCGGGTCTTTTCGATCGGCTCTTCATTTCAAAGCCGGTTCACTTTTATCGGCAAAATATTCGAGAGCAGACTGGTCGAATTCGGCATAATTTCCAGCTTTGCAGTCTTTGCGATAGTGTTCGGCGCTGTCGGTCTCGCACAGTTCGAAACCGGTCTCTCTACAGATATTTCCTCGCCGGTTGATGCCTTCTGGAAAGCCCTGTTCTCGATGATGGCCGGCGAATATGCCGATTATCCGAGAAGCATCGGCGGTAAAATCGTTTTTCTGATCCTTCTGATTTTCGAAATGGGAGTATTCGCCATGGTTACCGGTACTATTTCGGCAATAATGGTCGAAAAACTCAAGGAGAGCACCATGCATAAACCAGCTAATCCTGACGAACTTAACAAACACATTCTTATCTGCGGCTTCAGCGCCAAAGCGGCTATTCTCGCCAATGAATTCCTGCTCGATCCGGCGTTTAAAGATGCAGAAATACTGCTGGTTTCTGAAAAAGCCAGTCTCGACTCTTTGAAGGCGCGCGGTATTCAGACCGACCGCATAAGCATGCTCAACGAAGACTTCACCCGTATGGAAACTCTTAAAAAAGCCGGAGTCGAAAGGGCTGTCGCAGCTGTAATTCTCTCCGAGCATGGCGAAAACCGCACTACCCGCGATATCGACGCACGCACCATTCTTGCCGCTCTGACCATAGAGAAGCTCAACCCCAAAATCCACACTTCAGCCGAAATCTACAACGAAGAGTATGCTTCGCATCTCAAGATGGGCGGCGTCGAAGACGTCGTCATCCAGGGGGAAGTTTCCGGCAAGCTGCTGGCCCGCATCTCGATGCACGAAGGTCTGCTTGCCTTCTTCAAAGACCTGCTCTCGCGTGAGTCCGGCCACACCCTGACTTTTATCGACCCGCCTCAGGAAGTAATCGGCCTGACCTGCAGCGATGCCATCGCCATCATCTATCGTGAGCTCGGTTTTACCATGGTTGGTATCAAGCCTAAAAAAGAGCCGCTGAAAATCAACCCGAACGGCCATATTATCAACAGTACTGACGAAATTCTCGTCATCAACCCGGTGAACTGACATCTTGGCCGACCACACCAACAACCAACCTCGTTCTATCGCCAGATCTGCGGCGGTAATGGGTATTGCCACGTTTTTCAGCCGCATTGCCGGCCTGGTGCGTGAACAGACCTTCGCCTATATTTTTGGAGCCGGCATCTGGACAGACGCCTTCAATGTCGCTTTCCGCATACCCAACCTGCTGCGTGACCTGTTTGCCGAAGGAGCCATGAGCGCAGCTTTCGTGCCGACCTTCAACAGCGTTCTCGAAAAGGAAGGCCGCCAGAAAGCCTTTAAACTGACCAATCTGACTTTCTGCGCCATCTTTATCGTAGTCGGCATTCTGACAGTTCTCGGCATCATCTTCAGCCCGTTCATCGTCAGCACGCTGGCTCCTGAATTCACCAGCAACCCCGAAAAATTCGAAGCTACCGTGACCATGACCCGCATCATGTTTCCCTTTCTGCTTGCGGTTTCATGGGCTGCCATCGCCATGGGCATGCTCAACTCGCTTGGCGAGTTTTTCATACCGGCCGTAGCGCCGGTATTCCTGAATCTCAGCATGATAGCCGCCGGCTGGCTGATCTGCCCGATTGCGAAAAGCTACGATTACCCGGCGATCACCGGCATGGCGATCGGCGCCATGCTCGGCGGCCTGATTCAGTTCGCCGTGCAATTGCCGGCACTGTTCCGGCATGGTTACAAGTTCCGCTGGGTGTTGAATTTTCAGGATCCCGGCATTCAGCGCATTATCAAACTGATCATTCCCGGTACCGTCGGTCTCGCCGCCACCCAGGTGAACATTGCCATCAGCACCATACTCGCGACATCACAGGGAGATGGCGCTGTGAGCTGGCTCAGCTACGCTTTTCGCGTCATGCAGTTGCCGCTCGGCCTTTTCGGTGTAGCAGTCGCCCAGGCCACTCTGCCGGTAATCTCACGCCAGGCGGCCGGCAACGACCGCGAGGCCATGTCACAGACACTGGCGTCTTCACTCAGGCTCTCTTCGTTCATCAATCTTTTCGCCTGCTTCGCTATACTGGCGCTGGCCGAACCGGCCGTGCGCATTCTATTTCAGCACGGTCGTTTCACCCCGGAAGACACGCTGGCAACAGCCCTGGCACTAAGGGCTTATGCGTCCGGACTGCTGTTCTTTTCGCTTATCAAAGTAATGGGCCCGGCATTTTACACTCTCGACGAAACAAAGACTCCGGTAATCGCCAGTATCAGCGCCGTAGCTGTCAACATAATCCTCAACCTGGCTCTGATAAAACCGCTTGGTTACTGGGGACTCGCACTGGGCACCAGTATCGGCGCCATGGTCAATGCCGTTATTCTCTTTTATAAACTGCAACACCGTCTCGGCAGCTTCAATCGCTTCGGGCTTACTGCTGCCATGCTTAAAATTCTGGCCGCCACTTCACTTTCCGGGCTCGTTATGTGGCAGAGTTTTATCAGGCTGGCGCCAATAGTGGCCAGCATCTCCGCTTCAGTCTCCATCGACAGTCTGTTGAATGCGATCATCACCATGACCCTGGCGCTTATCGCAGGATCTCTCGCTATCACAGCAGTTTCAACGCTTCTTAAAATTGAAGAAGCCGGAAAAGCCGGTGAGATGCTGATGCGCCGCCTGCGCCGCCGCAAAACGGCCGACTGATCAATCAAAACATAAATTCGACAATAATAACGAACACGCCAATATTGCTCTGTTGTCCAATGAAATTTTCTTACATATACATTTTGCTTTTAGTATCATTTTTTAGTATTATTAATACAGGCACAATGAACAACAAACATCGCAAAGTCCTCGAAAAAATCTTTCAAAATCCTGTCAAACCAATCGAATGGCAGGATATCGAAAAGCTTTTTCTCGCTTTGGGAGCCCGCATCGCCGAAGGCAGCGGCTCCCGCGTAACGTTTTCGCTCAACGGCATAACTGCCGACTTCCACCGGCCACACCCAGGCAAGGAAGCAAAGCGCTACCAGATCGCCGACACCAGGGAATTTTTGAGCAAAGCCGGTATAGATCCGGCAAAAGTTTGAGGTAAACAATTATGAACAGCTTGAAATACAAAGGCTATACCGCCAGAATCGACTTCGATCCCGAAGATGAAATCTTTGTCGGACGCGTGATTGGTATCAAAGATATCATTGGTTTTCATTCTGAAACCGCCAAAGAACTTCGCCAGGCTTTCGAAGAAGCTGTCGAACACTACCTTGCATCGTGCAAAAAGCTTAACGTCAAGCCGCAAAAGAGCTTTTCCGGCAAATTCGTTATCCGCCTCGCCCCTGATATCCACGAAAGAATAGCTCTCGCTGCTGCCGCAACCCATAAAAGTCTCAACAGTTTGATAGAAGATATCCTAAGAAATCATGTCAAAGCAGCTTAAAACGTCCATCATAGCGCTTAAAAGCTTATTACATACGTTTTCTTGTTGATGTCAGAATACGCATTTCTGGCATTAAGGACTAATTTCGAATCATTCAACGTATGATGGTAACAGATATGCTATCACTAATAGGCTTGCGAGTTACCTTTGATACGCCAGAAAGTGTTATATTATGCGTTCCAATGCTTAGCTGCGCATATCCTCTGGCAGTTACCCTCTTAGAAAATTCACCATCTCGTGAACTTTTCCACGAAAATGACGTAATGTCTACGCTCGCAGTACCAACGAAATCAATACCTTCTCGATACTTAAAGGTAGACTTATTTTTTGGATTTTCTATTTTCAGCATAGCCTCAGGCACTTCCGTGTCAGTGCCTGTATCAGTACCTGTGCCAGTGCCCGTACCTGTACCGGCTTGAGAGTCTGGGATGTCACCGAGATAATGAATCAGGACATATGCATCAATTGAAAACTGATTGCCATTGGCATCATGAATTTCCATTGAAATTTTACCTAACACAGGAAACTCCTGAGCAGTTCGTTCTTGAGAATCTGTCAGCGAATCTTTCCCTGTAGCATAAATCACTGTTGGAGGATCAAGAAGTGCCAACTGATCGAAAAAATCGTATTCAATTGGGTTCAACTGCAAGATTGTAACCTGCTGCGGTGCAAGAAACAAATCATATGCGTATGAGATACTCTTTGCCATAACTAGTTTTTCACGATTGTACTGATCGCTGTACGAGATAGAAATTCGATTTAACCGCGCAGGAATGCCAAGTTGATTGCTAAGTGAAATTTCTACTTGTGAAAATGGGGTCTCGACTCCAGGATAGTATAAGTAAGGATTTACTGCCTGCACAACCACTCCGGCTTTTGGATAAACGATGTCCTTTTCCGAACAACCCAGCATAATCGACACACAAAATGCAATTAGCAAGACACGCTTGAGCAAACATAAAGAAGTGTATACTCTCAACTTAACTCACCTGTAACAGTTCTACATCTTGTTTAAAGAACCAACAACACGCGCAACAACATTTCTCAGACAGGCACGTAATTACTACTCAAGCCAATTTCGTTCTGTGAAATGAGTCATAGAAATTATTCGGATGTGCACCGGATAAACCTCACTCAAGTAGAATACTATAGTATTCGATAATAATCCATTGGTTTCGAATACTATAGTATGTCGACCAGCACTGTCTGTTAAGAGTAGATTCTGACTAAAGAGTCAGGGGCAGGCGGTTGCAAATTCAAACAATATTCGGGCAGATTTTGAAAGAACAAAGAGAAAAAGCCGGTCTTTCTCAAGAAGATCTGGCTTTTGAAGCTGATTGCAACAGAACGTTCGTCTCAATGCTTGAAAGAGGATTGAGGCAGCCGACCTTGACAACTCTTATCAAACTCGGCAGAGCCTTGAACATTCCTGCATCGAATTTGGTGCGACTTGTCGAGACGCATAGTTCGAGTCTTGATTTATAGAATCAGCTCGTTTATCAAACATCTAGTGAGAGTGTAATAATTGTCTGGCAAGTTGCGCCGCCGCAAAATCAGTGATTCTTCTGCGCCAGAAACCAGTAAGCCTTGTGATCGGGAATAACCGCCACCGTTGAAAACCCGGCACCGGCCGCAATTGCGCTCAGCTCTTCAGCTGACAGCGATCCGGGCTCCTGATGTCTGGCATTGCTGTCGCCATAAATAGTCTGGTATTTTGCGGCCTTTACACTCGCTCTAATGTCTTCGGGCAGATCCGGGCCGAAGCCACGCCCGGCAAACACATAACCGCCGCGGCGCAGCACCCGCGCCAGCTCGCGCCAGGCCGCTGGCAGATCCGGCCAGAAATGCATCGAACTGCGACTTACCGCGACATCGAATGAAGAATCAGCAAACGGCATATTTACAACATCCGTGGCTATCGCCTGCCAACGCTCGGCTACGAACTCTTTCGACATTATGCTGGCCGCGGCAGCTATCTGTTCTTTGTCGATATCGACAAGCGCGCCACTTCTGAAACCCTTATTCAGCAGGCAATACAGCCAGAGACCGTCGCCACCGCCAAGATCGATGGCATCGGCTGCTGCCGGATTCAGTCCGGTATGACGCAGCAGGGTCTGAGTCAGATACTCATAAACAGGCATTTGATAATGCTCAAGCATAGCCAGCTTGCCTCTTTGCTATGAAGCCGCGCCGAAAGTGCCGAAGAGCAGACCGACCAGTGTTGTAAAAATTACTACCAGGCCGAGGAAAACCGCGGTGCGATATTTTCCCATGATCGGCATCAAAGCCAGCACGCTCGGCAGGCTGATCGACGGCCCGGCCAGCAGTAGAGCCATCGCCGGGCCATGGTGCATGCCCCAGCGCATGAACAGATCTACGACGTTAACGCCGACGATAGAGCCAAAATAGAGCATGGCGCCAATTACCGAAGCTGCCAGATTACTGAATAAGCTGTTGTCTGCGAATACTGAAAACGAAGATACCAGAGCTGAGGTCCCACCGAGAAAACCCGAAAAGAAAATACCGAGCACAACCATCGGCATGATGCTGCGGGCCTGCCGGTAGGTGCGTTTGAGCCATTTTCGCGTGTCATCCCAGGTGAACCACATCCGCAGCGCAACCACGACCAGAATGATCTCGACCAGTATCGCCAGCAGCTTTCCCGCCAGATACGCAGTTTTAACTGCAAGCTCTTCGCCGCGTGAGGCAAACCAGGAAGCCGGCACCAGACGATCGGTGATACCAGAAAAAAGATTGGTCGATGTCAGCATGATCGCAACCAGCAGCAGAAAAAACACCGCTTCCTGCCAGGCTTTGCGCTTCGACGGCTTGATCTTGAGCTCTTCGCTCTCAAACTCTTCGGGCATGTTGGCAAATATCTTCGACATCAGCCAGCCAATTGCGATTGCGCAGACAGCGACCGCGATTATGCGCGCCCAAAGCATTGAAGGTATTATCTTCCAGGTGTAGATGATCGATATAAGGTTGATGGCCGGCGACGCGTAGAGAAAAGTGATAGCCGGGCCAATGCCGGCGCCGCTCTGCAGGAGGCTCATGAAGATCGGCAGAACGCCGCAGGAACAGACGGTCAGAATCGCGCCGGCGAAGGCAGCCAGCGGATAGCTGGTCAGCGGGTTCGACTTTTTGCCGATCGCCATGATGATGGTTTCTTTTGAAAAGAATGTCGAAATCGCAGCTGCCAGAAAGAATGCCGGCACCATCGCCGAAATCAGATGCGTCGAAAGAAAGTCGATCAGCGCAGTAGAACCAGAGTGAGAAGACAAAATCAGCCAGTTGGCCAGCCCCTTTAAAAAGGCGATGCTGTCCTTGCGCACGACCGGTTCGCCGTTCTCACTGGTAAAAAAAAGAAAAATGCCAAAACATATGGCAAAAACGATCCACAGGATCTTTTTGGCGCCAAGCTCAAAGCCACTCGGCTCCGGACGCAGATTGAAATCATCTTTCGATTTCAGGTGCTTATCTGAACCATCGGCTGATTCAGTCTTTGCAGCAGCTTCAGTTTTGCCAGACTTCTCTGATTTTTCCGGCTTTTCAGCATCACAGCCGGCATCGAGACAGACGCTGCGGTCTTTTTTATCCTTATTTTCAGCATTCATTGCATGTTCTCACTATTGTGTATTTTGCGATCAACGCGAATTACAATATATTACATCATTTTTCTGGCATATGCCTGCAATTTTCTCAATTCGACAGCAATTATCGATGAAAAGAAGCGCAGGGGTTCAACATGTTGAACCCCTGCGCAAATTGTTGCTTATATAAACGAGCACTGAATTTTGGCTCAGAACTTCATTTCGGCACCGAAGGTGAAACGGCGGCCACTGCGGTAATAGATCGGATCCATCAGCAGGCCGGCCTTGTTTTTGATATCAGATGACTGAACCAGCACAATGTCGTCTTTGTCGGCGATATTGTCGATGTCGAGATACATCGAAAATCTGTCGGTAAAACGATGTCTGAGACCAAGGTTGAAAGTCGTCGAAGAATCGACACGATCGTAATTGGTCGCTTTGCCGGCAGAATCAATCGTCTGAGTCGCTTTGGTGGCACCCTGGTGCTCACAGCTGAGCATGGCCGAGAGTTTGCCCTGATGATACATCGTGCCGCCGGTGAACTTGTATTCGGGTTTTGCAACCAGCCGCAGATTGCGGGTTTCGTCTTCAGCCTGATCCAGGCGGGTATAAGCTAACCAGGCGTCGAAATTACGATTGATTTTGCCATTGGCACTGACTTCCCAGCCGGCATGACTGGCTTCGTCAATGTTGATGTAATAAGCATCGTTAGCCTTGAGTGTGCCGACACCGGCAATTACGCCGCCGGCCACTGAAGTTATCTGCGAGATCTTGTTCTCGATATCAGAATCAAAGCGGGTTACCGCCAGCTGCCAGTCATCATTGACCTGATATCCAAGCCTGAATTCTTTATTGTCAGCCTTTTCCGGCTTGAGATTCTCATTACCAAAAACACGACTGCCACGATAAAGCTCCTGCACATTCGGAAAGCGCACGGTGCGACTGACGCCGGCGCCGATGTCGAGCCTGTCGGTAACCTGGTATTTTGCCGCCATCGACCAGGAAGTTTCTGAATCAGATTCAAAAGACTCATCTGATCTTGCAACCAGCTGCAGATCAAGTTTGTCGCTCGCTGCGATCGAGTCGCTGATGAAGTAGCCTTTTGTATCGAGCCATTTGCCTTCGACACCGGCTTTCATGTCATGTCCGATATCCTTGACTTCCTGCTGCTGAGCGCCAACCGTAAGATTGTGTTTTCTGGCAAGCTTGAAGTTGTAAAGGGCTTCGATCGTATTCATCTGAATCGTCACGTCATCTGCATGGTTTACGGTTCCAGAAGCAACCGTCAGCGTATAATCGGTATAGAGCTGATTCGCACTGTAATCACGGTAGCGCGCGTAACGCAGCACCAGATTGCGATCTTTGCCGAAATCCTTTTCGACGACATAATCATGATGCGACATTTCCCAAGGCTCGAAACGCTCTTTGTAATTGGGAATGCTTATACTTCCGGCACTATCGAGCACCGTCGCCTTGAATACCCAGCCTGAATCAGTTTCGACCCGGCCGCGATACATCAGCAACAGATTGTCAGAATCATTGCCACCAACACCATAAGTTTTGTAATAGCGCTTTCCGTCATAGCTGTCGCGGAACACACCAAACAGATGCTCGTTCTGATGCGCAACTTTGCCATAAATGTATTCTTCGTGCCGGGTGCCCTTGCCGCCGACTTCCTGAACCATGGTCAGTCCTTCGAGATCCTTTGCTGTCGGCAATGTCAGATTAACCGCACCGGCCAGACCGTTCGGACCATAAACCAGCGCACTGCCGCCAGGCACAACGGTCGCTTTCTGCAGGCGACGCAGTGGAAAGCCCGACAACGAAGAGGTGCTGTTCCATGGAGTATTGATCGGGCAGCCATCGACCAGAACCCTGGTATGCTTGCCGTCAAAACCGCGCAGTTCTGGAGTCATGATCGCGCCCAGCAGGCTGTGCCCGCCGGTAATCGAAGGATTCATGGTTCGCAGCAGTTCAACCGGATCTCTATATGTCTTCAATTCGATTTTTTCCAGGTCAATGGCATCCTGAGTTCTTTCGAAAATTCCTTTGTAAGTTGCTCTTTCGGCATCGACCGCGAGGTCAGGAAGCCGAAACGCCTGATTATCAGCCGGCTCACTCTGTGCTACAGCTATCATTGCCGTCAATCCAAACACAACCAGTAAAAAAACTCTGACTCCAGAACCGAACTTTTTCATCTCTACCCCCATACATCTAATTCTCGATCTTGTATTAAATGACACACAACAGTCATTGCAGAAAATTCATATCATACTTAACACTACTTAGTAAACCATATTTATCTGATTGGGTTACAGCAAATCTATGAACAGATAGATTTATAAAGTAGTCAAACTCTTTTCAACACTACTACACGCTACTCATAATCTCATAATTCCTCAATAGACCAGCAACTAGTGCTTTGTCAAAGTTGAGTTTGCGGATAAAGTGATTTCAGTTTAATCCTAGCGTCTTCAGTTGAGAACTGCCAGTCTACGGTTTTCTGGGTTTTGTTTCGACAATCAGTCCATGCCGTCACTATTTCATCCAGTTTCTCAATGGTTGGAATCCTCTGCTGCAGACTCTGCCGAGTAAGAGCACTCAGTTCGCATTCAGCTACATTCAGCCAGCTTCCGTGTTTGGGAGTAAAATGCATCTCGAGTCGTTTCGCCAGTTCTCTGGCTTTTTCTGCCGGGAAGGCTTTGTAAAGTGAACTCAAGGAATGTGTGTTGAGGTTATCGCAGATAAGCACAATTTTTTCAACGTGTGGAAAATCTTTCTCAAGAAGTGACCTCACCTCCTCTGCCCAGTCCTCTGCAGTACGCCGTTCCCGGACGCTTGTCCGCCTCCACCTACCCAATGGCTCAGAGAACATGAAAATCGAAGCCGTTCCGCAGCGTTCGTATTCATAGTCTTCACGCAACTCTGCCCCCGGGCGCATGGGAAGGAGTTCGCGAGTGTTCGCCAGTCTCTGATATGGTTGCTCATCCATCGTAATAACTGGCCGGGCAGGATCATATGGGAGGTGATAGAGATCGAGAATATCCTCCATACAGGCGACAAATGCTGCATTTTCTCGCGGGGGAATGCACCACTGCTTCTTCAGGTGAGGCTTAAGTTCGCTTTTTTTAAAATGGACCGCACAGTTTCATGGGACAAGCTATCAGCGATTTCCAGTTCAATGGCCCTTTCAGACAACAAGCGCAGAGTCCAGCGAGACACCCCCTTGGGAGCTTCTGAACAGGCCAAGGCAATAAGCTTGGCTTCCCCTTTTCCGTCTAGAACCTTGCAGTGAGAAGGACGATCTTGTTTCTTCCGGGATATGGCCCCTTCAAAACCTCGTTCCAAAAATCGTTGCTGGACATTTAAAATGCTACTGGGAGAGCAACCAAGGGCTGCAGCGATCTCCTTGTCAGAATAACAAGGACCGTTGGCATCGGTCATTAGAAGAATCCGCATTCTTCTAAATTCAAGTGCAGATCCTCTTCCGCCGCGAAGAGCCTTTTTCAGAAACTTTCGTTGTGAATCAGAAAGCTTGACCACAAACTGCTTTTTTCGGCCCATGATGCCCTCCTTCTGGTGCCCTGCTTTAAAACAGGGTTCAAAGAAGATGATCGCTCAGATAGGAAAAAAGTACAAGCTTTTTCTTGTGCTTCAACTTTGACAGACCACTAGACTGGCGACTTGGCTGGTAACTTGAGTTGTAACTTGAGTTGTATCTTGAGGGGGTAATTCTTCGTGCACTCAGTGACCGGGCAAACATCAAAATTTTTCTGCCCTTTTAAAATTTGGCGCATCGACTGGGCCCCTTGACTGGGCCCTGCCAGATTGCGAAAAACATGGCTGATTGTATGTGCCGACTCCAGCCGTGCGGTTGGCGGGGCCGGAACCTGCCGGTCGACAATTCCTTGCAGGAATGCCACAATCGTGGTTAAATTGATGCGTCAGAGAATCAATGAGAGCGACAACCACAACTACGAAACGGAAGTAACAGCACATGTTCGAACAGGCCTTCAAAAACATCGACGATGAACTCAGAAAAGAGGCCGGCTGCACGACCGAG
>JAKJFO010000330.1 GCA_022704885.1 Candidatus Rifleibacteriota bacterium
AAAGCTGTCGGCTCTCATCGCCAAACCTGCTCCTGCCGCCAACTGAGCCTCCAGTCGTGCGCATCATGAGCACTGTTGTAAAGTCATTGCGAGGAGTTCTGCGTAGCTTCAGCGAAGCAGAACGACGAAGCAATCTCACAGACAGAAGGATTGCTTCCTGCTTCGGCTCTGCCTCGCAGTCGCAATGACAGATTACACACATATTCAATCTTGACAGACAATAGTTGTGTTTCTCTTACTGGTTTTTATAGATTCCCATTTTTCTGTATAATGGCGTCTTGCGGCCGTAATCCCACTTTTTCAGCAGATCTTTCGTGTATTTCCAGGGCAGCGGGGTGGCTGTCAGTTTGTTTTCCTGCATGGTCTCATAGATAGTATGCGCTTCGCGCGAACAAAGCCAGCGGCAGCCCGGTTCCTTGAAATACTCGCGCATGCGCTTGAAAATGGTCAGAAAATCTTCTTCGTTAACATTGCCGAACGAGACGTTCAAAAACTCGCAGGGCTGAACGTCGCCGTTGGCGCCTATGTAGAAGCGGTCGATGCCGCCTGAAGTGCAGCCAAAGTGTTGTTCGTTTTCTTCGAATACCTGCACCGCCGGCGCCGGGTGGTCGCGATATTGCGACAGCAGGTTGTAATCGAGATGAATCTGGTTGAGTTTGCGTATCGAGGCATCGGCCTTGATCATTTCGTCGTCTTTGCCGAGCCAGGCGCCAGCTGACTTGCCGTGAATGACCTGAATATATGAGCAGTTCCACTGTTTCGTCAGTTCAAAAATTCTTTCAACCGTGCCATCGGCCACCATTTCAGCCGACGGACAGCAGTTGATAGCGACCACGATACCGGCATCGACAAATTGTCTGACGGCTTCACGGGCAATACCAAAAGAGCCGGGAAAGCCGGTGAATTTGTCGTATTCTTTTTCATCGATCGAATGCAGCGAAATCATGACGCCGAACAGCCCGGCTTCTTTGAGTTTCTGCACTTTTTCGGGTGTTAGAGTATGGCCGGTAGTGTTAACCCATAGCTCGCGTTTGTTATCAAACGCTTTAAGCAGCTCGATCAGCCGGTTGAACATCAGCAGCGGTTCGCCGCCTTCGATGTCGAACATGGTGACGCCAACTTCCTGCATCTGGCGTGCTGTTTTTTTTAGTAGTTCGATATCGAGGTCAGCTCCGGTATCATTGCGCTGGTAACAGTGCGGGCACTTGTAACCACATGCCTTGGTCATCGAAAACACCACAGTCAGCGGACCCGGATCGGGCCTGATGAATTTCTCGATCGATTCCCAGAAGGCAGGGGTTGGGTAGGCCGGCATGTAGAGCTGAAACTTGTATTTGCCATCGACCTCGACGACCTTGTTGTGACGCACCGCATTGAGAAAAAGAATCAGCCGCTTCAACAGCAGAACGAATGCTGTCGGGCCGAGTTCGCACTTGAGCAGTCTCATCAGATAATGCAGAAAGACATGAATTACCATGCGGATATAGAACAACAGTTTGGCCGGCCCGATCAAAAATCGTGGTCTGCTCATTGTGCGCCTCCTGAAATCATAGATAGCCATGCATCCGCCACCAGCGGACAGTGACCCTTGTTGCCTTTTCGAGTGAAGTAAAGGTATCGATGCCGTAATCATCGATAATCTTGCTGACATTATACACATTACTGGCATAGAACATATAAACTCTTGCGCGCGTGAACAACGGCGGTTCAGCCGCTCCTGCAAGATTCCAGGCTGCTTCCATAAGCATTGCCGGCGGATAGAGCAGCCACTTTGGAACATGCCGCGGGGCTTTTATGCCCATCGCCGCGCAGAACGCTGACCAGTAGTCAGTCATCAGCTCCACCTGAGGATTGCCAACATTGTAGATATTTGTGCCGGGTTTGATGTTGCTGCTGACTTTAACAACTATTTTCGCAAGATCGCCGGCGTAGATCGTATGAAAACGGTTGCTGTCACAGCCCGGCATCAGCGGCATGCCGCTTTTGACCGTTTTGCAGTATTCATACGGCCCGGCGTTGAACTCGCGTGGTCCGAAAACCCAGACCGGCCTGATTACGGTAAGTCGTCGCCCGGTCTGCTTTGCGCGCGCAATTAAAAGTATCTCTGCTACCGCTTTGCTCAGCCGGTAATGGTTCATTGCCGAAGGCAGCAGATTCTCGCAGGCATACTCCAACACCGGCCTGCGTTCGGCACTTTCGGGCTTCGCCTGTGCTTCGTCTTCTTCGCCGAGCACTGCGTTCGAACTGATGTAGATAAAGCTGCTTTCGGGTTGTGTCGCGTCGAACAGCGCCAGACTGCCGAGCACGTTGGTGCGGTAGAAGTCCTGATAGTCACCCCAGTCGCCAACCTTGCCACCGGCATGCACTATCGTGTCGAAATTTTGCATCTGCGCCGGGTCAAAGCTGCCGCTGGCCAGGTCACCATGCATCATTTCGATCGGGTAACGCCTGATGAAGCGCAGATCGGAACTCGGCCGCACCAACGCCGTAACCTTGGCGTGCCGTGGTTTGCAGAAAGCCCTGACGATATGGCTTCCAATAAACCCGTTTGCACCAGTTACCAGTACTTTCACATCAAGCCTCGATTATGATTGTGAGCATGATATATTGAAAATTCCATAATTAAGTCTATTTAATACCTGGTTAGCTGAGATTACTAAGGGCGCAGGCGG
>JAKJFO010000331.1 GCA_022704885.1 Candidatus Rifleibacteriota bacterium
GGCCGGATCGTGTGTCGGAAAAGTCTGTTCGAGCCGGCGCAGCATATCGCTCACCACTGCCGGATCGGCGTTCTCGTTGATGGTCAGCGCCGCGGTGGTATGCGGCACTGAGACGAGAATGTGACCATCAGTCATGCCCGATGCTTTAACCGCTTTGGCAACAAGATGCGTAACATCGACAAAACACTGCGCCGCCGGTGTTCTGACGCTTTCTTCGTATATCATATCTTCTATCCTTCACAGAGCAGAATCAGTATCTGGCCGGGTTGCAGCTCTATGGCCGCCGGCAGATCGGCGAGATTGCAGGTGGTGTGCCCGTTCGGGGTGTAGATGGTGGCTCTGGTCGCTTTGCGCATGCGGCGCGGCAGACTGATGCTGCCGGCGGCTTTGCCGCTGTTGGCGGCGATCAGGGTGCGGTTGCCGTCGGCGAGCGATTTGCTATAGCCTCTGATACCGGGCTTGTCAGCTTTCCAGCTGCCGAAGGGAACGACGATGCCCTCACTGTTGAAGGCCCGGTGACTTGATTTGATCTGCAGAATTTCGCTCATGAAAACCGGCAGATCGCTGTCGAGGCTGCGCGCGAACTCGGCCGGACCTGAACGCAATACATCGATGCGCTCGAACAGCGCTTTTTCAGAACCGGCGGCGAACATCAGGTCTGAGCTCAACAACGCGGTCAGTGCGAAGTCGAGCTTCATCAGTTCGATAACGGCACTCTGCGTTGGCAGGTCGAGCTGGCGCAGCGACTGCAGTTTTTCATACTGCACGAATTTGCGTACGATCGCCTTGTCGTTGAGTCCCTTTACTTCGTTACAGCGCACGCGCGCCAGCGCTTTCATTGCCGGCATCAGCGTATCGTGTGAGCTGTAGATCGAACAGGTCGGCACCCCGCCGCTGCGCTTGTAGAGCCGGTAGATGTCGGCCGGAATGGCGATGCCGCCACTATACCAGTAAATATTGTTGAAAAAACGCCTTGCGCCGGCTGCGATGCTGCTTTCAGCAAGCTTGATCAGCTTCGACATGCCGAGATTCTCGGCGAGGAACCAGACATGCGGAAAGCGTTGCAGCGTATCGCCGACAATGCGTTTAAGGCCATCTCTGTCGAGACCCCAGGCGGCATCGATTCTGATTGCATTGACGTTGTATTTTTCGACATGTGGAAAGATGACTTTTTCGAGCCAGTAAGTTTGTAATTCGGGGTTGGCGTTGTCGAGTTCATAAGCACCCCAGTTGATTCTGACCCGGTTGCCGTCGGCATCTTCATCATCGGCACCGGCTTCGATGCCCTTTTCCGCATGCTTCTTGAACCAGCTGCGTTTAAGATTTTCAACCTGCCAGTCGGCATGGTTGAACGGAATATCGATCATGCGGTCCATGCCGAGATCTTTGACATAGAGCATGAAGTCGGCAAAGGCTTCCCAGGTGCCGAAGAGCGGGCAGGGCTGTTCGTAATCACGCACGACATAGGCAGACAGACCTGGCATGAAATGCGGCAGAATCAGCAGAACATTGACGCCAAGGCCCTTGAGCTCGAGAACGTAGTTTTTGAGAGAATCGATATCGGCGAAAAAATTCAGCGGCACATCGGCATAAATCTTGCCTTGTGCCATACTCTCTATCGGCCGGTTTGGGGTTAATGGCGCATTCGGGCAGGGGTTGGCGAACATCTGGTCATTGTGCATTGGTTACTCCGTAATGGTCCTGGTAGAGGCTCCGGCTGTCGCCGACTTTTTGCGCAGCCGGTTGATCATCAGCAGTTTAACATAATCGCGTTTCTGTTTTTCGGTCATCTGCGAAGTATCGCGGTTATAAATTTTGCCGACCAGCATTGTTTCATCGTTCAGATCGAGGTCTTTGACCTCGATGAGCGAATCGCACAGCAGGCTGGCCTGATTGTCGAGCATCTCGGCAAAGCCGCCGGTGGTGCCGAAAAGCAGATGATGGTCTTCGATGTCAATGATAGAGATCAGTCCTGGTTCCATGGTGGCGAGCATCGGCTGGCGGCCGGCCATAAAGCCGATATAGCCTTTCTTTGACGGCAGCATGATCTGGCGCGCCTCAAAAGTCAGCAGATGCTTGCCGGGTAGAGCTATGGCGACAGCGAAACTTTTTTTCATACCTGTTTCTTGAGCAGTTCAGCTTTTCGTTCGACGTCCCTGATATTACCGGCCATGTAGAAAGCCTGTTCGGGGAACTGGTCGTAGGCGCCTTCGACGATGCCTTTGAAGCCTTCGATAGTCTCGCTGAGCGAGACGAAACGGCCGGGATGGCCGCTGAATTTTTCGGCAACGAAAAAGGGCTGCGACAGAAACTTCTGCAGGCGGCGTGCGCGATTAACCAGAATGCGGTCTTCGTCAGAAAGCTCTTCCATGCCGAGAATCGCGATGATGTCGGCGAGTTCGCGGTAACGCTGCAGAATCTCGATGACGCGCCGGGCCACCGAATAGTGTTCGCCGCCAACAAAGTCGGGGGCGAGCAGTCGCGAGTTCGAGGCCAGCGGATCTACTGCCGGATAGATGCCGAGTTCGACGATTTTACGTGAGAGAACCGTGGTCGCATCGAGATGCGAAAAAGTTGTCGCCGGGGCCGGGTCGGTGATATCGTCGGCTGGCACG
>JAKJFO010000332.1 GCA_022704885.1 Candidatus Rifleibacteriota bacterium
ATCCAAAGATTGTTAAATTTTATAAACCTTACCCATGAAAGTGTTAAAATATGGTTGGAAGAGCTTTAAGCGCTGCAATTGTAAAAGGAGCCTGACCATGACCGCGCAGAGCCCTTTGGAATCTCTCAAAAAAAGCATTGTCAAATGGACTACAGATGTAAACAAATTTGAAACTCCAATTGCTGGCCTGTCACTGTTTACAGCAAAAGCACCAAGCCCCAGAGCAGGTGGTCTTTATGACCTTAGCATATGCATGGTTGTTCAGGGCGCAAAAAAGGTAATGCTTGGCAATGACACCCTGGTTTACGATGCAGAGCATTACCTGTTCACATCGGTCGATCTGCCAACAATTGTTCAGATAATCGAAGCAAGTCCCGAAAAACCTTATCTTGGGCTGAAACTGGCTCTTGATCTACGCGAACTTTCGCAGCTGATGGTGGACGGCAATCTTCCCGCCCCGGGCAGCAAAAAGATCAGCAGAGGAATGGCCACCGGCAAGCTGACAACTCCGCTGTTGAATTCCTTTAAAAGATTGGTAGATCTTCTCGATACACCCGATGACATACCCATTCTTGCGCCATTGATTAAAAGGGAAATATGTTATCGCCTTCTGGTCGGCGAAGAAGGTGGTTACTTGAGACAGATCGCAGCATCTGGAAGTCCTGGCCGTCAGATTGCCCAGGCGATTACCTGGCTGAGAAAAAATTATTCTCAGCCGCTACGAATTGAAGAACTGGCAACTCTGGTAAACATGAGCAAGTCTGCATTTCATAATCATTTTCGCGAGCTTACGGCGATGAGTCCCCTGCAATATCAAAAGGCTCTCAGATTAAACGAAGCGCGCCGACTTATGCTTGCTGAAAGCGCAGACGCTTCTACAGCCGCATTTAATGTTGGTTACGAAAGCACGTCTCAATTCAGTCGAGAATACAGTCGCCATTTTGGCGCGCCGCCGCTGCGAGATATCATGGCGCTACGTGAGAAATCGCTTAACTCTTGATAAGACGGCTTGCCAATATGCGATTTTATGCTTAATCTGTTATTGAATTATACAAAACTGAAGAAAAAGCATTTCGACTGAGCAACCGACCCAGAATATAAATTATTCAGTGAGTTCTTATATAGCAGGATTTAACAAGAAAGCAGGATGAAAATGACCAGCAAAACACAGAGCAAAGAAGAACGAATTGTCAGCATCTTACGCGAATTGTCAGAAATTTATTCGCCGACCGGTTTTACCGCCGAGGTTCTGGCGTATGTCGCGAAAATCGCTAAAAAGGCCGGAATCAACAGCAGATATACCAATAAGGGCGCCTTGCTGGTCGGGAATCACGCCCGGCCTGAAATGGCTGTTGCCGGGCATATTGATACTCTGGGTCTCATGGTAAAAAAGATCCGCCCTGACGGTAATCTGAGTTTTACCAAGCTTGGCGGCCCGATTCTGCAAGCTTTCGAAGGGCGCAGCGTGCGGGTTTTCACCGCTGGCGGCAAGGTTGTTTCGGGCACTCTGATTCTCAACAACCCGGCCGCGCACGTTAACAATAAAGCTTCAGAAGCGCCGCGAACCGACGAAACCATGCATGTCAGGCTCGATGCCGAAGTCAGTAAAGCCCTGGATACCGAGAAACTTGGCATTCAGGTCGGCGACTTCATCGCTTTCGATGCAGGCTTTGAATACACTGATACCGGCTTTATCAAGAGCCATTTTCTTGACGACAAGGCCGGCTGCGCAGCGATGATCGATGCATTCCTGACACTTGGCGCTGCCGCGCTCAAGAAGATTCCGGTGATGTTTTTCTTTTCGAATTACGAAGAAGTCGGGCACGGCGCCTGTGCCGGCATCCCTGACTCGGTAAAGGAGCTGCTGGTCGTCGATATGGGCGTTGTCGGCGACGGCGTGACCGGCAACGAGCAGTCGGTTTCGATCTGCGTCAAAGATTCGAGCGGCCCCTACGATTATCAGCTGCGCCTGCGCCTGGCCGAGCTTGCGCGGAAGAACAAGCTGCCCTACAAACTCGATGTATTTCCCTATTATGGCTCAGACGGCTCGGCCGCCTTGCGCGCCGGCTACGACATCCGGGTCGGCCTGATCGGCCCCGGCGTCTCGGCTTCGCACGGCAACGAACGCACTCACCTCAAAGGCCTCAAAGCCACCCGCGACCTTATTCTGGCATATCTCAAATAAGTTGTTCTCGTTCTGAAATCCGGTCCTCAGGCCGGAACCAGCCATGCAAGCATCAGGCCGACGATTACCGCCAGGCCGAGTGAAATCGCGACCAGTTTCCAGAAATCGCGGCTGCCTGTCATCATCGATATGCCTGCCTTGACAACCGCATTCGAAACTACAGCAATGGTTATCGCCAGCACGCCGGGGCCACCGGCAAGACCGCCGGCCTTAGTCTGCTCGGCGACCGACATGGTGATCGCATCGACATCGGCAAGACCAGAAAGCGCGGCTGCCAGATACATGCCGGCGTTACCCAGCTGGTCGCGGGCAATACGCGAAATCAGCAGAATGGCAACGAAGAAGGCGGCAAACTTGAGGGCAGGGCCGAGCGAAAACGGGTTGCTCAGCTTGACCTGACCCTCGCGCTCGGTGACTTCAGTAACCTT
>JAKJFO010000333.1 GCA_022704885.1 Candidatus Rifleibacteriota bacterium
ACCGGAACCTGAAGAGTTGCCGATGATGATGAGCTGGTCTGGGCTGCCGTTGTTATCGGTATCGGCAAAAGATGCTGTCGCTGCGACATTTTCCTGGGCCAGACGTGAGTTGATCTCGGCCAGAATGGCACCACGGGTATAGATCTGATTATTGCCTGCCACGATATCGCTGAAGTTGATCAGAGCAGTGCGGCCGTCGCGGTCGGTGATGGTCAGACTGACGTCACTGGCAGGATCCCAGCGATCGTTTTCCGGATCCCATTCCATACTGTAGGTTTGTGCGGTAGCAGTGTCACTGAATACTTCCGGTCTGGAGCCGCCGGTGCCGGTGAAGACGCCGGTAGGCAGATTGAGATCGGCAAAGTCGCCGGTTTCGTTAAGAATTTCCAGCTCGCGATTGCTGCCGATGTCATTGCTGACGATCTGGAACTGCTGAGTGATTGCATCGTAGTAAGCAGTTGCTCGAACGCCATTGTTTTTCATCGCAGTGTTGATGGTATCGACTATTTCAGAGTTCGAATAGGTTATGCCAGCGTCAAAAGTCACGGTTGCAACTCTGGCAGGGTTGAACTGATTGTCGGCAATGTCGAAAGTCGCACCAGCTGCAGGTGTCCAGTGGGTTCCGAATCCTACCGGTGCTCCTTGAACGCGTGCCTGTTCGCCGCCGAGAGTCCCGGCGCCGATAAATCCACGCTCAGAACCGACGACGCGATACGAAGTCGCTCTGGTCGGGTCGCCACCGTCAAAGATGATCTGAACTGTTTCATTTTCGACTTCGGTGCCTGAAGCAGTTACGCCCGAGCTGATGCCGTCGCCGGTATTTGAAATTGCGTTGATCGGCATGGTTGCTGTTGCCGGTCGCGGATCGCCATCAGGATCGTAGGTAAAATAGGGCTGAGCCACTGACGAAGTCGGGCCGGCCGGTTCTACAGTGCTTTCGAGAACTTTACCGTCGTCATCGGTCTTTATGGTGCCCGTCGCGACGTTGCCTTCGGTGTCGTCGACAGCAGACCAGATCCAGTTGTTGGCGTCGAGCTTCTTGAACTTGAAAGTCAGGTTCTCGAATTCCCCCTGGCTGTTTTTGAAAGTCAGCGTGTCGAGGCCGAATTCGATGTCGCGCTCATTAGATGCGCTGTCAAGGTTACATGAATAGGTGATTGCGTTGGTCTGGTGCGCGTGCTTCTTGAGATACTTGGTAATGTTGATATCATAAGGCACGACGCCGGTCTCTTTCATTTCGAGATTGCCGGTCTTGGGGTTCTGGGTGGCCAGCCAGCCCTGCATCTTGAAGCCGGTGTTGGTCATGACCATGTCGTAGTTAGGATTGATGTTGAGGTTGCCGTCGCGGGTGTAGTAGAGATTGCCGTCGTAGCCGCGAACCGAAAAGAACCCGGCGCCTTCGATGGCGATGTCGGTCTGCTTGCCGGTGCCTTCGATCGCACCCTGATCCATCAACGTATCAATAGCGGCTTTGCTGACGCCAAGGCCAACCTGCATCGGGTTGAGTCCGCCGTAGTCGCCGAAGGCCTGCTGACCGTGCCGCAGTGTTTCTGAGAAAAGATCCTGGAACATGACGCGGCCACGCTTGAATGCAGTGGTATTGACGTTCGCAATGTTGTTACTGAGAACGTCCATTTTGGTCTGATGTTGCTTTAGACCCGTAACTCCCGTGAATAATGATCTTATCATAGCACAATTTCCTCTTCTTTCGGCTTAATGTGCCGTTAACCGCCGGTTCCGTTCCATCGTCACCACGGTACGCTCCATGAAGAGTGGAGCAGTCGACCGGGGGAGAAGAGCCTGCCTCATGCAGGAGTCTCCCGCCGGCCAATCCGCTGGGATTGGCAAAGATCATTCGTTTTTCTGTTTCCGCCTTCTGTCAGTCCGGCGGTCTGGCTTCCCCGGGAGGGGTCCGGCCATTTTATTCGGATTTGTTTTTGCCTTATGATCTCTGCGTTTTCCCGATCGTTCGCTTCCTTATGGATCTGTTTGCTTTTCTTTCATCTTTTGTCTCTGCGTTGCTCCTTATCCATACTTCATACTTACGCTGTCTATATTGGTCACCATTCCGTTTCGCATCTCGTCAATTCCCATCGCTGTCACCAGCGTGCGGCTCGGAACATTCACGACAAAGGCACCTTCGCGGGTTATCACCAGCGAGTCTCTGGCACCTTTGGTTGCCAGCTCTGTAAACGCGCGGTTCAGCGAGTTTTCCAGGTCCGGGTTCATGCTTATGTTTCTTTCCGTGAGGCGCTTCTGGGCATGGGCACTGATGCGAAACTGTGTCGGTTCTGCTACAGCCTTCTGGAAAAGGTCGCCGAATGACGCTGCGCCTGGCAGACCTGCTGCCGTGCTGTTGCTTCTCGTCGGCCTGATTCCCGTCAGCTGCGGTCCCTGCGGACCGATCATCAGTCTGGGATCCATGATTTGCCTCGTCTGAGTCAGATTAAGTTGTCAAGGTTCAGCCGCTTTGCGGCATTTCATATATGGTCGGGCTGACAAGCTGAACGTCTTCGAGGTTGTAGGCGTCGTCGCCGATCTTGAGGAAAGGCACGCCATCCTTGAAGCCGACCATGTCCACTGTGCCG
>JAKJFO010000334.1:0-2175 GCA_022704885.1 Candidatus Rifleibacteriota bacterium
CGGGCTGCCGGTGGTTGATATCGAGGAACGCGAGCGGATCGAGGCGACAGCCAGAAAAATTTATGCCGTTGTTGCCGGGTAGTAATGCGAACATGTCTGATCTGTGAGATGTTGCAGCTGTGAAGTCAGCGATAAAAAGATGTGTTTTGGGAAAGTATGATTTCGTGACCGAATAAGTTAGAATGATTTAAGATTTTGTAGAACTGGAGGACGCGCATGGCATTTCTTTTTGGTTGTGCAGCCGGGTTTGTCTGCTGGTTTCTTTATAATTACCTGTGGTCGGGCATCTATACAGTCGACCAGAACGAACGGGCGGTTAAAACCGTTTTTGGCCGAGCTCAGCGAATCGAGGGTAAAACTACGCTTTCGAATCCTGATGCGATCAGCCTGATCGATGAAGAGCGTGATCGTTATAAATACCCTCAGGTCGAAGTCATTCAGCCAGGCGGGCCTTACTTCAAGTTTCCATGGGAAGAAGTGCATAAGGTCAACATTGCCACGCAGACACTGAATATGGCGCATGACCCAGAAGATCCGATGGCCAACCATGGCGGACAGTTTCTCGATGCGGTGACCAAGGATCAGCTCAATACTGCTCTGACCGGGCAGATTCGTTATCGCGTCAGCGAAAAGAATCTTTATGCTTATCTTTTCGGGGTTAAGAACCCGATAATCCACGTAATGGGCTATTTCATTTCGGTTCTGCGTGAGCGTATCGCCAATTTTGAGGCCAGGAAAAGCGAGGGGGAGACTGCGACTGCCGGGATTTCGATCAATGATCTTCGCAAAAACCTCCATGAAATCAACGAACACATGATGCGAGAGTGCACACAATCGTCTGCTCGCTATGGCATAGCGTTCGAGGCTTCGCTGATAACCAGTATCGATCCACCCGACGAAGTTGAAAGTGCGCTGGCAGCAATCAATACCGCTCATAACGAAGTGTCGTCAGAAATCAGCCTGGCCCAGGCTTCAGCCGATCAGAAAATCGTTCAGTCAAAAAGGGCCACCGAAATTGAGACTTTGCGCGCCAAATCGGAGGTAGAACCCCTTAAAAGCACTGCTCAGCAACTTGAAGAGCTTAAAAAGAGAGGCCCTGACGTCTTGCATGCGTATGTGCGCAACGTAAAGCTGGCCCTTTATGCCAAAGTTAAAAAGGTGATCATGGAGGTAGAAAAATAATGGAACAGTTTTTTGCCGGCTTCATGCTCACATTTATTGGCTGCTTTCTGGTTCTTCCCATGTTTTTGTGGATGCTCCGCTTCTTCGGTATCTATACAATAGTTTATGAGGGCCGATGTCACGTATATCTGCTTTTCGGGCAGGTGCTGGGGGTTCTCAAAGAGCCCGGACTTTATTTTCTGCCCTGGCATATCGGAATCAAGGCGCCAATAGTGCACCTTCTCGGCTCCTGCAAGGTTATCGACACACGTCTCGATCAGGAATATCTGCGCAGTCAGCCGGTTAATTCAGAAGAAGGTGCACCGATGGGCATAGGTATCTGGTATGAGATGATCATCTCGAACCCGGTAGCCTATCTGTTCAAAAACATTAACCCGCGTGAGTCGCTTTCAACAAACGTTCGAAGCTCATCTGTGCGTTGTCTGAGCAACATGAAACTTGAAGACATGCTGGAAGACCGGCATACCATGAGTCAGAAAGTGCGCGACGAAGTTTCGCCGCAGGCACTGGAATGGGGCTATAAAGTCGGCTCGGCCTACATTCGCAAGGTGCATTTCCGTGATGCCAGAATGATCGGACAGATTCAGGAAAAGGTCGTAAACCGGCTGCGTCAGGTTACTTCGGCAATAAAGCAGGATGGCGCCAATCAGGTCAGCATAATCACCAGCACTGCTGAGAATCAGGCCGCCGCGGAATTTGCGCGTGCTGCAGCAGTGCGACCCAAAATTGTCGGCGAGGCTCTGCAGGAAATCTCGCGTGACCCTGAGATTTCTTCAGCACTGTTCGAAATTCTCGAGGCCCAGAAGCTCTCTGAAGGTCGTGCGCAGATCACCATGATACCTTCAGGGACACCGATGCTGCGCCAGATGCTGGCCGCTGGAACTCTCGAAGATGCAGAAACAATTGAACCGATAACGCCTTCTGGCAGCAGCAAGCCCTATGAACAAAAGGCTGTTGTCTCTAAGCCCACCAACAATAAAACTTCTAAGAAGT
>JAKJFO010000334.1:2269-2516 GCA_022704885.1 Candidatus Rifleibacteriota bacterium
AGACGGCGTCGTGACTCTTAAGTGGCGAAACGACAATAACCCGCCAGAATGTCGTAATGTCAGGTGCCCGCGAAAACCTGATATTGTGCAGACGACCTGTTTGAATGTCTGCCCGCCGGAAGATTCTGTAATCATCTACAATCCCCTTCTATCATCAGTAGAAGGGGATTGTTTTTTGTGACCGATTGTAGCCGAAGGGGACTTCTGATGCCGATAAAAGGCTTGCCATGGTTGAATGGAAATGGTC
>JAKJFO010000335.1 GCA_022704885.1 Candidatus Rifleibacteriota bacterium
CAAAGGCCTGAAAAAAGTGCTCAGCGACGGTCTCGGTGCCTGAAGTCCTGCACAGGCAAAACCTGCCCGGGCGCTTCTCCGGGCAGGTTTTGTTTCAGAACTTTGACCGAAGCTCTGAGAATTTTCTGCAGGTCAGTTATCGACCGGTACGGCCTCGCAACCATCGTAGGCGAATGCGTTGTCGGTCAGTTTGTAATAAAAGAAGCTGGCAACGGGCCTGGCTTCTTCGTTTTCGGGATACAGCATGCCGAGGGCCCTGACCCGATTGTCGATGAATGCCAGATCCTGGCCGCTTTCCTGAAAGATATCGGCAGCAAGAAAGCTTTTTGAATCGTTAGTTTGCTGGTTGGTGAATGGTATTGGTACAAAGCCGTCCTGCTCCGGGTTAAGCGTGAAAACGTATAGACCACCGTTGTGCGGCGGAAAAGCGGCCGCGGTAATTATTTCAGGCTTTGCATCTGCATTTATGTCAGCTATCAGCAGACTGCTGCTTTCGCCGTTGAACATGAACTTCTTTTCCTGATCTCCGAGAACTTCACTGGTCCAAAAGTCTTTGCCTTCGGGAGTGCGCACTTTGATGCATACGCCTTCGCTGCCGACGATCTTTTCGACGGTGTAGCCGGCGGTATGGTTAACTTCAATCTGTGTGTTGGCAAGGAGTGGATTGCCCTCGCCCGGAACCGCCAGACCTGCGAACAGAGCCGAAGAGACCAGCAGTGTAATGAACAACAGAATTGTTTTGATTGATTTCATTGTTTCGTCTCCTGTTCGGATTATTTATCCCACTGGTAGAAGTTGTTGGCCTTCATGATACTGATGAGCTTGCTGGCGTAATTCGGGTCGGTAGCGTAACCGGCTTTGTGAATTTCGCGGGCGAACTGGTCGGGGTTGTTCTTGTATTTCATGGCAGGAGAATAGCGGGCGTTCTGCAGCAGTTTGCCGTGGTCTTCGATCGACTGTGCCCAGCTGTGATATTTGCGAAAATTGTCCTGGATCGTTACCATGCGCCCATTGATGAATTCTTTGGTCGAAACCCTGATCGAGCCGGCAGGGCCGGTGCCTTTGATGCCGAACAGGTTTTTGGCGTCGCCGATGCTCGATGCGCCCCAGCCGGTTTCAAGTGCTGCCTGAGCGAGAGTAACCGATGCGGGCACGCCGGTTCTTTTCATTGATTCGCGGGCAACCGGGCCAAACAGTTTTGAAAATTCAGAAGGAGAAAGCTTGCCGCCCTTGTAGCTGGCAAGAGCTGCTTCAGCCTGGCTGGGAGTGGTCGATGAACCGGGAGTTGAACCGCTGTTGCCTTTGGTTGCCGGATCGTCTTTAGGCAGATAGCCACCGTTGCGGGTGTCGCCGGGATAATAAGGCTCTTCGCCCGATGCCGGTGCGCCGGCCACAGAGACATAGTTCTTATGCATATAGCCAGTCTGGCCGTTGACCTGAACCTTGTAGAATTCGCCTTCTTCACCGATGACGGTAACACTGGTACCACCACCGAACAGACCCATGACCGGGCCCCAGGGGTATTCGCGCAGGCGCAGCGACGACGATACTTCAACCGTGCCTTCGAGTGGAAATTTGCTGTCTTCTTTCTTTTTGTTGCCGGCTTCGTCTTCTTTGACGGCAGCGGAGCTGTCCTGGCCGCTCTGGCCAGACTTCTCGACCTTCACTTCCTTTTCGGTGAACGGAGTTTCAGCAGTTATGGGAACGACTAGAGCGCACATAAAGATAAACAGAACGAATAATTTAACGTATCTGGCCATTGGAGTTTTCTCCTTAATTTTACGTTTGTCTAATATACTGCAAAGCTCAAAAATAGTTTAATTTTTGCAGAAAAAATCTTTGTGGCAGTCAGGAATGGTGATGGCCGAGTTTGTGGTTGAGGCGTTCGATGCGCTGCGCCAGCAGGCGGGCGAGAAACAACGAATAATGCGGCTTTTCTTTGATGCCGGCGACGAATTCTTTTTTTGAAATACGTATCAGAGCGCCATTGGTGACTGCTTTGACCGAGGCACTGCGACGATTATTGAGCAGAAACGACATTTCGCCGAGAAAGATGTCGTCCTGATTGAGCACGGTCATGGCCTCGCCGCCAACGCTGACTTCATATCGCCCTGAAGAGATGAAATAAAGAAAATCGCTGGGTTCACCTTCGTTGAAAACATTCTCGCCGGCAGCAAATTTAACGGTAGTAAGATCTTTAAACAGCGCCGGAGTTATGTTGTTGACGCCCTCCTGGTGGTAAAAGCTGAACTGAACCGAGTTGCCTTTGTCGTTGTAAGTCAGATCACTGGTCATGTCGCGGGACAGCGCGACGCCGCGCCCATGCAGGCTCAGCGCCACCGCGCCCTTGCTTGGGTCTTTGAGACTACGCCAGTCGAAGCCTTCGCCATCGTCGGTGATACTGAACTTGGTGTGATTTGG
>JAKJFO010000336.1 GCA_022704885.1 Candidatus Rifleibacteriota bacterium
AGGGCTGTGGCCGAGGCTCTGAATAAACTTGAAAGAGCTCTGGAGCTCACCCAACGCCAGCTTGGACGGATTCCAGCTTGCCGTCTCATTCTGCTGCACGTTGCAACCTGCGAAGAAGTCGTGTGGGTCAGGTGTATGAAAGAGCGCGGCTACGACATTGTCGCCGAGACCTGTCCGCACTATCTCTATTTTACTGCTGAAGACCAGGCCAATCATGGTGCAGAAATACAGGTTAATCCGCCGCTGCGCGATGCCGCTGACCAGCTGGCTCTCTGGCAGGCACTGGCAGATGGCACGATTGATATTGTCAGCAGCGACCATGCTCCGCATACACCTGCCGAGAAAGCTTCAGCGAATCCGCCATCCGGCATTCCCGGAATCGAACGGATGTGGCCGCTTATGGCGCTTGCAGCCGAAACTGGCCGTATCAGCTGGAGACGTGCCCTTGCTCTTGCTGCTCAGAATGCGGCCAGTTGCTACGGCATGATCGACCGTGGAGCAATCAAAGATGGCGCACGGGCCGATCTTGTGTTGTTGCGCCGGAACTCTGAACAGGATGTCAGAGAGCCGCGAAAAGTGGTTACCCGTGCTGGTTACGATGCTTACCGGCACCTTGTGTTTCCCTGGGAGGTCGAACGCGTTCTCATCGCCGGCAAAACCGAGTGGGAACAATCTACAGCGCGAGCTGTGCCGCTCGCTGAGGAGGTATATGCAGCCCAGCCGTCCTGCTGAACTTATCAGATTCCTTCTAGAATGCCAGGCTCTCAAATTTGGCGATTTTACCCTCAAATCAGGTGCAAAATCGCCATTTTTTATTGACCTGGGCCATATCAGAACCGGCCGGCAACTCGATATTCTCGGCGATTTCATGGCTGAGGCCATAAAAGATCGCTTTCCTGAGACGACGATAATATTTGGCCCCGCCTACAAGGGTATAGCGCTGGCGGTTGCCGCTGCAACATCATACTGGCGTCTGAGCGGCCGCGACCTTGGCGTTGTCTTTGACCGCAAAGAAGCCAAGGTGCATGGTGAAGGCGGTTCGTACATAGGTACACAACCGACTGCATCAGATCGTGTGCTGCTGATCGATGACGTGTTGACCAGCGGGCTGACCAAGCGCGAGGGAATCGAGAGTCTGAGTCGCACTTTTGGAGTGGCTTCTGCCGATATTCTCGTCATCGTCGACCGGCGCTCGAAGGCCGGCACTGCCGATGACAATCTGCAGTTCTCGTCGCTTCTCGATATTCGCACACTCAGTGAATATCTTGCTGAAACCGGCGACGCACGCGCCGAGCTCATACAAAAATGGTGGGAGACCGCATGATGAACAACAAGCCTGCAAAGATTTTCAAGCTGATTCCGGCACTGGACGTTCTCGAACTCGCTGATGTCGAGCGCATCGCCAGAGCTGTCGGCAACAACGAAATGTTCTACGGTTTCAAGGCCGGCTTTTCGCTTGGTCTTACATACGGTCTCGGCAAGATCGTCGAAACCATCCGCCGCTATTCTGATCTGCCGATCATCTACGATCACCAGAAAGCAGCAACCGACATACCTGACACCGGAAAGCTGTTTGCGCAGACGCTGCGCCGCGCCGGCATCAACGAGGCGATTCTTTTTCCGCAGGCCGGGCCGGCGACGCTGGAAGCCTGGATCAAGGCTCTGCGAGAAGAAGAACTTAAAGTCATCGTCGGTGGTCTGATGACACATAAGGCCTATATGCATTCTGAAGGCGGCTTTTTGAACGATCAGGCAATCGAAACCATCTATCATATAGCAGTTGATCGCGGCGTCAATGCTTTTGTCGTGCCGCTGACCAAGCCTGAGGCGGTTGATCGCATTGTGCAGGCTGTTCCATTTCGGCCTGAGACCGAGTTTTATTCGCCCGGTTATGGACGCCAGGGTGGCGACCCATCACGTTTTGCCAGTATCGGCCGGCATTATCTGATAGTTGGCCGGGCCCTTCTCGAAGCTGCTGATCCGGCAGCCTGGATCGCCGATGCAACCACACAGCTCAGGAGTCTTTAATGAAACGAGATCTTATTTCGATCGAAGATTTGAGCGAAAAACATCTGCGCGACTACCTCGCACTTGGTCGCCGTGTCGACGATATGAGCCCTGATGCATGTCGCCAGATTCTCGCCGGCAAAATTCTCGGCGTACTGTTTTATGAACCAAGCACCCGCACCCGCCTCAGTTTCGAAGCGGCCATGCTGCGGATGGGCGGCCAGGTGATCGGCTTTTCAGAGGCCCTGAATACCTCGGTGGCCAAGGGCGAATCGCTGGCTGATACAATTCACACGGTCGAGCAATACTGCGATGCCATTGTAATTCGTCACCCAAGGGAAGGCGCTGCACGCCTGGCCGCCGAAGTTAGCCGCGTGCCGGTCA
>JAKJFO010000337.1 GCA_022704885.1 Candidatus Rifleibacteriota bacterium
CTTGCCAGGATCTGAAAATCATGGTTGTTACAGTCTTTTCAAACGACTGAACGTTCTGCTTGTGGCTCTTTGTTGCCTTTTTGCTTCTGAAGGATTCGATTTTTACTCTTATGGCGTTCTCGCCATAACTGCAATTGCTGCACTTTATTGCCTTTTCCATGATGGTTTTTTCAATAACTGGCGCAATCTGCCGCTTCCGATATTTTTTCCGCTCATTCTGGCTTTTTATACGGCAGTCAGCCCCGGCCACTGGTTCAAGGATCTCCCGGTAGGCGACAAGATGCTCGCTTCTTATGTTGCCGGGTTCAGTGCCGCCTGGTTTTTCCCGGGTTCGTATCACATCGCTATTTTCTCTTTGCCGCTGGCTCTGGCAGTTTCTTTCTTCGTCTGCGGCGCTGGTGGCTTTTCTGATAGCTGTTTTGCTGGCTGCCGCCTGATTCTGTTTTCCGGAAATCCGAACAAACTTTCTTTTCTGGCCGGCGCAGGAGTTCTGGCAGCTATTTTCGCGTCAAGGCAGCTTAAGGGCAGATACAGAAATTTCGCCATTTTTGCGGGCGGCGTTAATATGCTGATTCTGATTCTGACCTCGGGTCGTGCTGCATTAGGTGCAACTTTTTTGAGCATTCTGTTTGTCGGGGTAGTTTTTTTGCGCCGGCATTTCTTAAAAATTGTATTAGGCTTACTTATATCAGGTCTGGCCGTTTTCTTTTTTCTGCCTTCGGCAGAACGGGATCGACTGGGTTGTGCCATTTCTGAGCCGTCACAGGATGAAACCCTCAAAAGACGTGTCGCGATCTGGGATGTGGCGGTTGCCGGCATTAAGCAGCGACCTTTGATCGGAAATGCGCTTCGCAGTTTCAGAAAATTCTATGCAGACTATACTACCGCCAATTATGCCGCTTTATCAGCCAAATACGGCGAATTTAAAGAAGACCCGAGTCATCCTCACAATCTGGTGCTTGGCCTTGCTTACATGTATGGCCTGATTGGCCTGCCCCTGTTTTTTCTGGCGTTTGTTCCGGCATTGCGTCTGGCATTTCTGCATGGCGGCTTTATTTTCATCGCTTTTCTGTTGTTCAGCTTTTTAAACGGCATGTTCGATTTTAACCTTCATCGTGTTGCCGGCTCTCTTTTGCTGTTTTTCCCGCTGGGCCTCGAATATGGTGCGCTTGCGCGGAAGCATCTAAAACCAGACACATCAACGGGTTAATTGTTCTCAGGTTTTTGCCGATTACCTGAGAATATGGAAAAATCTCACCCCAGAATTCTGATTACCGGTATCAACGGTTTTGTTGGGCAGTCGGTTGCCCCGTTTTTTGCCGAACGGGGTTATGAGGTTGTCGGTGCCGGCCGCCAGGAATTCAGGTGCGACGGAGTGAAATTCGTTCCTGTCTCGAGGATCGATAGGTATACCCATTGGGGTGAAGCCCTAAAAGAAGTTGACGTGGTTCTTCATCTCGCCGGTCGTGCCCACAAGATGAATGAATCCCCCGAAGACCATCATTTATACTACGAGACCAACGTGGAAGGCACGGTTAATCTCGCTGAACAGGCAGTAAAAGCCGGAGTGAAGAAATTTATCTTCATCAGCAGTATCAAGGCCATGCTGTCTGGAGCCTGCGAAGAGCCATTGGTCGAGACTCTTCCATGCAGGCCGCATGAACCTTATGGCATTTCAAAGCTTAAGGCTGAGCTCGAGCTGCGCAGATTATCAGAGAAAACCGCAATGAAACTGGTAATTCTTCGCCCGCCTCTCATATATGGTCCCGGGGTGAAAGGTAATCTTGCAAGCCTGATCAGAATTGTCAGACGCCTGCCATTTCTGCCTTTTGGTGGAATAACCAACAGGCGCAGTCTTCTCGGAGTTAAAAACCTGGCTTCAGCGATCGATGCAGTTATTCATGCTGAGATTGCAGATGGAAAAACCTATCTGGTGGCTGATGGCGAAGAAATATCCACCTCAGAGCTCGTTAAACGGCTGATTACTGTATTCAACCCTTCTGCCAGGCTTATTGATCTTCCTGGCTGGCTTTGGCATGCGGGCAATGCTTTGCCTGTTTTTTCAGCAAAAATCGCCAGACTGACGGGCTCGCTTCCTGTTGATGTCAATCTGTTGATGCGTGAGACTGGCTGGCGTGCTCCATTTTCAATGATCGAGCAATTGAAAAATTAAGCGCTGAAATTCCCTATTCCGGCCATCATTGCTGCTGCAATGAAAAGCAGCATGTTGACCGTAACGAAGAAGAGTGTAATTTCGTGGTGTGAATAGCCCTTTTGCGCTGCCTGCTGATAAAGATGCTGCCGGTGCGGTTCCCAGAATTTTTCTCTGCGGATAATTCTTTTCAGCAGAGTAAAGGTTGCGTCAAACCAGAACAGG
>JAKJFO010000338.1 GCA_022704885.1 Candidatus Rifleibacteriota bacterium
GTCTTCGGAATCATATCTATATCGGCGGCCCCATCTTGGTATTTCAACCGAACCCAGCTGGATTTTCCATTCAACGTTTTTGGGCCAGAATAGTATTACTCGCCATTGTGAAAGAGTCATTTGCTTAAGAGCGCTCAATTGGTGGTGAATAAGGCTTGGTCGCTTTGACAGGAGTTTAACGGTTGGTTGCATAAAAAAAGGGAGCCATCGGCTCCCAGTCAGGGTTTTAAGCTGGTCTTTTTTGTAAGACCCCTGTCTTGTTTATTTCCCACCCGAATGCCGCGAGGGTCTTTGCCTGGGTCTTATCTGGCGTTTCCATACATCTGACTGGCTTCCCAGTCTTGTTAATTGTCAGAACCGAATGCAGTCTTCTCATTTTCTGCATAATGCCTGCACCGGTAGTTTTTAAGCCAGCCTTTTCAAGGTGCATCTCGATTTTTCTAAGATATGTCATTGCAACCACACAGCAGAATAGGTGACATCTCATTTTATCATCAGTCCAGTGTCGCATTGGCAATGCTGCAATCTGCGAAGACTGTTTTGCCTGGCGAAATTTTTCTTCGACCATATATCGATCCAAGCTGGCCTGAACTATTTCTTCGGTTCTCCAGTCGACATTGTCGGTAATAATGATGTTGCGACCGAACATTTTCTTCCGAAGCTCAACTCTGTAGACGTTCTTCCGGAAACTCATGTTCAAAGCGCCTTCAGCCGTCGAAAATTCGAGCTCATAGTATTCGGATGCCATATGCATACGCGAGCAGAGGGCCAGGTAGCGCTCTCTAATATCTTCTTCGTTTCGCCATTGTGCGCAACCCTCGCTAACCTTTTTCCGCATGGTCAGGAGCTCAGTTCTGATTGTATCCAGTTTTGCTTCGAAAACATAATCTTGCTTTCTGGCCGTGGCAGGACTGTTCGTAACAACAACGGTTCTGACTTTGCCCCAAAATTCGCCGCTGGTTCTGTAGGCAGTTATGGAATCATTGCTGTTGTTGGTCTTTTCAACGCGTTTGTTTCTGGGAATGTCTACTGGCGAGAATTTAGAAGCATTCACGGTAGCCAGTTCTCTGGCATACCAAGGAGAGTAAGTCGTTACGAAGTGCATTAATGGCGAATCGTCGATGAACTCAAAGTTATCTTCAGCGTTCATGCCTTTGTCGAAGACCACTGTAATTCTCTGTTTGCTCTGAGAAATGACCTCTATTTTTGTCAGCATCTCTGACATAATTGCTCCAAAGACTTTGCTGTCATGCTGATTGCCAGGATACTCACGGTAGAACATCGGAAGTTTATTGTCCCTACCAACAAGCAGTGCCATCCCGATCTGCCTCAAGTGATGCTTTCCCGCCTTGTTTTTTCCTCTCGCGGCAAGTTCAGAGAACGTATTAGAAGCCATGTAGGTATAAAAATTGGTCGTGTCAAACAACAAGCAATCGCCATTTGACTTCTCGCCCTGCCACACTTTTTCAAAGAATTTCTGTGCTATTTTTTCCAAGGTTTCCTGCTCGACCTTATTCCATTTTGCCCAATAACGCTGACTGGAAAGGTCGTCTGTATCAACGCGTCGCAATTGCTGAACTGCCGTTGCCTGATACCATTCTGGTAGTGCTCGCTTGCTTTGAGGTTCTATCATGCGGTTTAAAGCAGCATAGAGAAAATATTCACCCAGAGACGGACCTTTTTCCCTCGGGTCGGGAGGGATAATCTCGTCGATTATTGCCACGAGATTGATGTCTTTATCGGCTTGCAAAGCAAGCCATAGAGCGCCAAACTCTTCAACCTTCAATTTTCGAAGGCAACCACCTTCGTTGCTGTCACCCTTAATTAGCGATCTGACCTTTTCGGGTGCGCCGATATACGTCTGCGAGATTACCTTGGGTTTACCATTCACCCTGGCAATCTCTCTGACATAAAGATAGGGTCTTCCGTTTTTGGTTTTTGTGTGGAAATGTGCCATGTTTTGAGGGTAGCATATTGGGTCTTACAAGTCAAGCGGTTAATGCGAAAAAAGTTATGTCAGTAAAGATTTTGAAGAGCTTTGCCGGAAAGAAAAAAGAGGGTCTTCGCAGACAAAACCCCGAAGACCCTCTTCAGAAAAGAATTCTACGCAATGTCGTTGCTCAAACCCTTAAACTCCTGTTTGACAAAAGCGTCAAAGTCGGCACGTTCTTTATCGAACGAAATACCGACAATTTCGAAGCCCTTGTCTTTGTATT
>JAKJFO010000339.1 GCA_022704885.1 Candidatus Rifleibacteriota bacterium
AATGTGGGATGCAGCGCCTGAGCGTGTCGAAGTTTTCGATTCGTTCTGGGGAGCGCCGCTCAAGAAGACCTGTCTGTTTGAGCAGATCGAGGGCTTTCACAAGGTTTCGTTGAGCATCACGCGCAAGGCGCTTAAATGGAGTGGTTCTAAGATTTATGTGATCTTCCGAACGAAAGATCTGCCGGCTCCGAGGGCCGTCGCCCGCTATCTGCGTCAGCTCGATCGTCTCTCAACCAATCCTGATTGCCCGCCTGGCAGCGAAGAAGCGCTGACCGCTTACATTTACGAAAATTTCGCCGCCGATGCCGCCGCGCTCGAAGAACCGCTGCCGGCCGTCTACGAACGCTATCATTCGGCGCGCGCCCGCTTTTCCGAGCTGCACCGCGAATAATTTTTCAAAAACCTGTTGCACGCCAAAACGGTTTGTAGTATAATCACTTTCACGTTCGAACAGCGAACGCGATCCTGGATAGCTCAGTCGGTAGAGCAGATGGCTGTTAACCATCGGGCCGGGGGTTCAAATCCCTCTCCAGGAGCTCAAAACACCCGCAGCAATGCGGGTGTTTTTGATTTCCGGGCACCTTTCGCCCGAGCAACCCTGAACATCACGGAAGCAGCAACCGCAGAATCCGCAGATTGCACCGATTGATTAGGGTTGTGTGAGTTTTTGCAGCTCTTCTTCGGTAAGTCCGGTGGCCTGTTTCACAAACTCGATGTCAGCTTTAAGCGCCAGCATTCTTTTGGCTATTTCGAGCTTCTCCAGAGTCCGACCTTCTTCTTTGCCGATTTCTTTACCTTTGTTGTAGACGGCGCCTTTGATTATGGCGAGGTCGAGGGCTTCTTTTTCGCGATCGGCCATGCGCCGGCGCATTTTTTCGTCGGCGTTTATTTTCTGCAATTCTTTGATGGCCATGTTGATCGGCTCCTCTTCGCTGAGCGTTCCAGGAATCTCTACACCCAGTTTACCGTAAGTTTCCGAAAATTTCATCACATTTAGCCACTTTTCAAATGTTGACTGCAGGCTTCTGGGTTTGTTGGCGTCGTATTTGGTCAGATCGATGTAATGCAGTGCCATGGTATCAGAGAGCGACAGACTGCCATCAGCATTGCGAAACTCAAAGGCCTCATGAACGCGTTGCGATTGCGTGAACAGGTCAAAATCCAGAATGGCTATGCAGGTGGCTGGCATAAGACTCGCATAATGCGACCCGGCTTTTGCCTGATCGCGATAGAGCGAAGCCACATACAAGGCTGTTCTCGAAATGAAGGCGTCCTGCCGGTGCACCTGCGCTTCGATGCAATACCACCTGCCTGCTTTGTCTCTGGCCTTCACATCGACAATCGTCAGCTTCTGATCTCTGAATCGCCTCGGGTGGAAGGGGTTGAGCAGTTCGAGGTCTTCGATCCGCCTGCTGCTGTCGAGTTGCAGAATCGCATTGAGCAGGCTGATAGTAAGTTTTTCCTGCCCCGGCCGGTTAAACAACCACTGAAACGCGAAGTCGTTGAGCATCGAATAGATCTTGCGCTCGCTTACGTCTTTTCCCATCGAGATTTCTCCTGAAAAATTATTTTCAGCAGCTTTTACTGCCTCAACACTAGATCAGCCGAAAAACACTTTGGGGAAAAAATATTTTCATAATTATTTTCAAAGCGAAATTATCGAAGCTCACTTTGTTCGCAGCAGTATCTGAATTCTCGTTTAAAGGCTTACATCGCGGCAAGGTCTCAGATGCCCGAGTGTTCGCCCGAAGAACGCTGGGCCCGGCCGGATATCTATGCAGTCCTCAAGCCTGGCGGGAAAAGGGCGGTTCGTCTGTTCGAGAGCGAAAACGAAGCGCTCGCCTTCGCCGAGAATTCCGGCGCAGGATTCTACGTGCAGAAACGCCCCGGTTCATCTGTTCGTTGTGAGATGTATTGCCCCGTCAGCCAGTTCTGCGAACAATGGAAAATGCTCCAGTTCAAGGCGACCGCTAAGCCTCTGCGTTTATTACAACCGCCCACCAGCAGCCCTAGCGCTGCTGGTGGGCGCTTTTCTTTTTAGCCGGGCTGAAGCGCGCATTTACTCGTGACATGATTCAGGATTACTTGAGATTATCGAGTGCATGGTTTATATTTGCATCATATTAAATTTTGAAGAAGTGTTCGGGGTAGGTGAAGTCT
>JAKJFO010000033.1 GCA_022704885.1 Candidatus Rifleibacteriota bacterium
CACTGTTCGAAGATTCGCGCGGCAGAATGTGGATCGGTACCGGTTTTTTTGACCGCGGCGGCGTTACGCTTTTCCCTGACTGGCAGAACGGAGATAGCAGCACGGCGAAGACAATGCGTCAGACTGATGGACTGGCCGGCAACAAGGGGCGATCGTTTTGCGAAGACCGCGATGGTATAATCTGGATCGGCTCTGAGCTCGATGGTCTGACCCGCTACGCCAAAGATGGCAGTTTAAAGATCATTCGCGAAACTGACGGACTGATCGGCAATGAAGTCATGTGCATGCTGCAGGATCCCGAAGGTAACCTCTGGCTTGGCCAGGAGTACGGTCTGTGCCGTATCGATGCTGCTGCGCTGATGAACTTGCGATGAGCATATTGTTTTGTGAGCCCGACAGGATTATACTTTTCGGGTAAACAGAGAGGGTTTGTTACTTGCGACAGAAACTCGAACAAAGATATGTGCGCCTGCGCCAGGAACTTAATACTGGCCAGATCGATGCTGACAGCTTCGTGCGCGAAGTTGATCAGCTGCGCTGCCAGGACCGCGATGGCAACTGGTGGCAGATTTCGGCGGAAACCGGAAAATGGCTGATCTGGAATGGCAGTGCCTGGGCCCTGCCATCTGCCGGTCAATATCTCGAAACCGATGGCCGGGGCGGCAGCAGAAAGCCTGCTGAATCGGCACAGCGGCCGCGCCGGGTCGACGATTCTGAACAATCTGTGCAGCCGGCTTATACCGGGAAAGAGCCTAAATCAGCAGCTGAACTGCCAGGTTTTGTCAGTTTCGATCTGCGTGGTCTGCTGGTGCAGGTGGTGCGCAACACTTTTCAGCGGGTGCGGGTGATGATCGTTTTTGGCGTAATCGCTTTTCTGCTGCATACCTTTTTGATCGCGGTAGGCAACGATGGTTTCGACAAGAACAGCAATATCAGCATGATGTTTTCGCGCCTCGGCAGCTATAACAGCACGGTTTTTGGTGGTGGACTGCCCTGGTACATCGATTATACGATCGGCGATTTTCAGGTTGGCAGCCACATTGCGATCAAGGGCAACGAATGGCCGGCGGCCTTTGGCTGGTTTTTTGGCGGAGCCATGGTTTTCGGCATGTGGCGCGCGTTTCGCAATAACGGCCTGATCAACGGTTTGCGCCGGCTTTTCGCGATGCCAAAGCAGGTTGCTTCTGCCTGTACGCCACATCTTGGCTTGAACCTGGCTGCGCTGGCGTTCGGTATCGTCTTTTCGCGCTGGTTGAGCGACAAACTGCCACACCAGTCGCAGAATATGTTGAGCTTTATCAGCCTTGGCATGGTCGGCTCGATTCTGCCAATGGCTCTGGGCAGCTGGCTGGCGCGTTTCGGCACGCAGATGGCCGGCCAGGTCGGCCAGCCAGCGCTGAAACAGGTCTCTTACGCCGGTCTCTCACAGCTTATATTTATGGGTATTTCAGCCGGCATGTTTTCATGTTCGCCCTGGCAATACGGCCCGACGTTCGGCTGGGGTCTCGCACTTTATACGCTCTATCTGGTGCTCACCAAAACCGGTCAGGTTTTGCCGATAAACAGCCGTGTTACCTCGTTTCTGAGTTTTACCGCGTTTGCCGGTTTTATGTTGATGCTCTGCGAAGAGACGCTTTATGCCCACGACAAGGGCTGGTGGGAAAACGTCAACCCCAATGACCCTCTGACTACGCAAATTACTTCGTGGGTCAAAGCCGGTGGTTCTGCCGATCTGATGAAAGCCGGTGTGCCGCCTTCCATCGGGGCTGCCATTGGTGCCGGGGCTGCCGACGCCGCTGTAAATACAACCACTTACGTTCTGCAGGTTAGCAGCTACAGCCTGGCGGTAACTGCAGAGGCCCCGACGGAGCTTTTGGTAGCAGTCTGGAAGAGTGAAAACAACGGGCCTCTGGTTCCGGCCGGTGATGCTTCGATTACACTTGCCGGGCAGGGCGACGGCTGGATGACTCTGAGCCAGATCACCGGCGGTTGTCGGCTCACCTGTCTGGTCGGTCAGCGCCCGGATACTCCTGCCAATACGGTTCTGCAACCATCATACATTTACGTTACCGGCAGCGGTGGCGGCCAGACCTGTTCCGCTACAGTAACCGTCTCGCCCGGCGGTGGCCCTGCCTATATCCTGGAGGTTTTCTGACATGCCTGACTTTTCGATCGAATACGATGCTGCCAGTAAACGCTGGGTGCCGGCCGCAATTCGCGTGCGCATGCTTGCCCGTGACCAGAATGGTCAGTATAACCCCTGTGATTTTCATAATCCTGAATTTTCCTGCGATCCGCCCGGCTGGCTGTCTTTTTCTCTGCTGGAGCAGGGCGAAATCGTAGCCGCCAACGTTGCAGTAACTGACCAGTTTGTCGGTTACAACAATCCCGACAAATTCAGTAAACCGGTGCGCGTTTATATCAAGGCGTTGCCGCCTGCTTCTGGTGCTACGCCGCCTGAGCCGCTCAACGCCGAATGTGACGTTTATGTGGCTGAACCGGCTCAGGCCATGGGCTACACGGTATCGCCCGATGACTGCTGGAAAGACGCCGAGATCTGGCTGATGGCAGACGGCCAGAGCACCTGCAAACTGACGGTATGGGTAGAGCAGGTCGATGCTGCAACCGGCGAAATTTTTCGCGCACCCGATGAAGACTTTGAATTCAGGCTCGAGTCTTCTTTCGAAAAAGATACGCTCATTTGTTCTGAGCTCGATAAGGGCATAATTCCACCGGTCAGCACCTGGTGCTCCGGCCGAGCCATGCCAGAACTAAAAGAACCATTGCGCGGTAAGCTGCTTGTAAAGGCATTTTCGCGAATCAAGCCGTCAGAACGCCCGACCGGCAAACTCGAGATTCCTTTCGTCCTTTGCCCTGCCAAAGTGGCGGTTGATGTAACTTATTCGCCTGAATTGCCGGCTAAGCCTGGCCAGGAAATGACAGCCCGGATCAGATTGCGGCAGGAAGCGCTCAATGCCCCGATTGCCAATATGCCGGTACAGTTCGTCTGGAGCAAGGTATCTCAGGCAAAGCCGCTCGGCAGTATTTTGACCGAGAGCGCGTCAACTGATGATGAAGGCGTTGTCGAGCTGCGTTATGCTGCACCGGCCGAGCTCTCTTATAAGGCGAAAGAGCGTTTTTATGACGAAGTCACAATTTTGCTCGGCGATGGCAAAAAGGCGGTGCCGCTTGAAAAGACTGTAGTCATACCGGTGGCTCCGAAGGTCAGACTGACCTGTGTCGCCGAAAAAAAGGGTCTGCAGCAGGATACGACGGTAGAGTCGGTTGAAGTTGCGCCTGAACAGATAACCGGCGGTGAGATCCGCGGTTGTCTGATTTTGCCGGTAGAAATGCCGGGCGAAAAACGCAAGCTTTACGGTGTGGTTAATGCCAGATTCACCCCGTCAGTTGGCGAAGAATCAGTGCAGCTGCCGCAGCAGAAAACGATAAAAAACGGCCAGTGGAACATCAGACTGCCCGAAGTCGAAGAAGCCTTTAAAAAGGCTGAGCTGAAGAGCAAAGCGATTATGCTGCCATCAGATCCTGAAAAGAAGCAGGTTTTCATGATGCTGCTCGATCAGGAACAGGAAGAGCGCATAAAAGGCTTTGAAAGCGATCTGACAGCAGATCGTCTCAAGCTTTATTCGGCGGCCTTTCAGAAGAAACTGCAGTATTACCGTTACCATTTCTGCCTTCAGCTTGCCGGCAACAAAGAAGAAGATATCGATCTTGCCATCGCCGGCGTTCAGCTTCTGGCGGTCGCGGTAAAAGGCTCCGATACTTTTTTCCGGCGCTTCAAGTGTCACGAAGAGCTTGTACAAAGCAGATTCGAAGGGCTGGTGAGCAGCCTCATCGCCATCATGCTCAATACTCTTGACGGCGGTAAACTTATCAATAATGCCGGCAAAAAAATCGCAGGTGTGAGTCGCTCGGTGATAGACTGGCTGACCAAAACCCGGTTTGGAAGATGGATTGCGCGTGGCGCTTCGTGGCTTGGCGATTTTGTCGGTTCTCTCGGCGAAAAGGCGACCAGGCAGATTGCACCCCTGCTGAAAAGTATAAGAACCTCAATAAACGGCTTCCTTGACGGCCTCGGCAAGATGGGAGCCCGACTCGCAAAGTCGATCAGCACTATGCTAGACGACCTGGTTGCTGTTGTAGACGATCTTGCCGCCGCGCTTAGCGCAAAAATAGCGGCATTTCGCGACCTGCTCGCCAGTTCCTCCAAGCATTGGGATGAGCTGGTAGAATGGGCAAACCGGGCAAAGAGTGCGGCAGATGATGCCATGAGTGCGGCTTCCGACTGGGTGTCAAGGTTTCTTGGTGCCATGCAGGAAGTTTTTCAGGCTCTTCTGAATTTTGCCGCCAGCCTGTTTACCAGGCTTGGTAAATTCATCTATCGTCTGGCCTTTGCCTTTATCAGTTCAGTTTGCAAAAAGGCCAAAGGATTCGCAACCTGGGTCATCGACTGGATCTGCGAACATAATGAGGCGGCCAAAGCCGAGGTCGAAAAAATCATCAAAGCGACCTGCACCTCTGGAGAAGCCGTCGATAACGGCATTGAAAATGTTTTGAACACTCTTATCGGTGAGTTCGTCAACGGTTTCACCAGCGGCCCGATTGTCGATGAAATCAAAGATCTCGATATGCAGGATATCAAGATGAAATTCGCTGTACTTGGCCGACAGCCGAATCTGGTAGTTGGCAACGTTTACAAGTATGCCACGGAGCAATGGTTGAAGCGCGATTGGGAGCCGGTTCGACGTAATTTCAGCCGTCAAATTGTCGATGTTTCGAGCAGATATGGTGAGTATGAAATAGCTACCGCAAAGATCGACGAAATCACCAATATCGTCAGTACTGTCATCGCCTGTGGCTCTCTCGGACTGGCGCTGCTTGGCATCGTATTTTCCGGCGGAACGGCGATTGGCCCGGTGATACAGGCAATGTCTCTGGTCGACAAAGCTTTCAATATATTCAAGGCTGCAGTGATAGATCTCCCGCAGATAGGGGTTGCCGTTTTCGTAATGTTCGGACTGGTCATCAAATATGATCTGCTGGTGACCGACATCTGCTTCGGCGATACCGGAGGCAGTGCATGACCGTCAGGGAATCACTCGATCTGACAACGTTTGCTCCGGCCATTGAACAGCTCGCCGCGCAAATCGACAACTTCAGCAGCGACGAAAAGCTGATCGCAGATGCGGCAGTAGCCCTGTGCTCAGGTATTGTAGCCATGGCAGTGTTCCAGAATGCTCCGGCCAGCTCTTCTTACGGTAACTGGGAAGGTTCTCTCGACGATCACAGCCTGTCGCTTTATTCGGCCACGCATCAGCTGGTTTTTACTCTCGAAAGCAACATGTTTCAGGCGGCAGTGCTCACCGGGCCTTCCGGCAACACCTGGAATGTAAATCGCAGCCAAAAAGGTCTGCACGTCCAGGTTGTCGATGTCACTGCCGGGTCGATCAGAAATCGCCTGATCAAAAGCGATGGCAGTATTGTCGATCCGTCTGATATTTCGCAGTCTGTGCAGCAATTGAAGGCAGAATGGCAGGAGATCGGCCGCCGGCCGGAAAGCAGTCTGCCGGCTTATGTTCCTGTCGGCGATTTTATCGATATCGATCTGCCTGATATCAGTTCTTTGCCTGACGTCAACAGTCCTTCTGATCCGGGCGGGTCATCCGGTGGTTCTGGCGGCTTTTCACCTTCTGGTGGGCCGGGCAGTTCGGGTGGTTCATCGTCGGGCGGTGCTCCAGCCGACTTTGGCGCTTTCCCGTTTCCAAAGGATATGCCGGATGCCGGATCTGGATCAGCGGGCAGAGCTGGCGCAGCGGCAGAAAATCTGCTCAAAGGCGCGGCAGCTGTGGCTGCTGCTGGTCTGGTCGGCAAAGTGGTTCAGGCCGCCGCCGGCCGAGGCCGTGAGCCTTCCAGAACTCCACCGACAGATAGAGAGACTGCCAGTCTGCTTGTCGCAGCAGCAGATTCTGATCCTGTCAGAGTGAATGCTTTTCCCTGGATAATCGGGCGTGGCAATGATTGTCAGCTGGTAGTTTCGAGCCGTCTGGTCAGCCGAAAACATGCCAGGTTTATCATCAGCGATGGTGAGATATGTTTTGAAGACCTGGGCAGTTCGAATGGCAGCTGGGTTAATGGCGAAAAGCCGACCGGGCCTGTGCCTGTTTATCGGGGCGATGAAGTGAAGGTCGCCGACGTGGTGATCGCTATCGTCGAAGGCCCTGAAAAGCCAAAGCCCGAGAGCGGCAATCTGCCGACCATGATGTTCAGTATTCCAGAGTCATCGCAAAAAACAGGTGAATTCAAAGCGATAGAGGTGCCAGAACCGGCCCACAGGAGCACGCCCCCCAGGCCGTCGGCACCTCCGCCACCTCCGTCTATCGCTAAGCCACCGGCAAAGGCTTCGCCCGCGCCAAAACAAGCAGCGCAACCCCGGCCGGTCAGCCCTCCACCGCCACCTGTTGCAAAGCCGCCCGCGAAGCCGGTTGCTTCTCCGCCGCCACCTCCTGCCATCGAAGGAAGTGATGACGATTACGTCGCCAGAGCGGTACAGGCGGCGCGCGCTCGAACAGCTCCGCCGGCCCGACAGCACCAGCCATCTGAGCCTGCTACGAATCAGCGTGGTGAGCGGCAGCCCGACAATGCTCCAGGCCAGATCAAGCCAGCTGCACCAGAAGATTTCAAGCGGCTGCCGTCAGTCAGATGGGTTTCTTTTATATTCGGTTTCTTTTTTCTGACAGAGAATGTCAGGCTGATTATTTTGAGCGAAGGTGCCATTTTTCAGGAACAGCGCTTTCTTATTGCTGGAGCGTCAGGAGTGGCCATGGCTTTCTTTGCCTTTATCGCCGGGCCTGACCGTGGGTTCTTCAGGTTTCTGACGCTGGTGAGTTCAGGCGTTTATGTGGGCTCCAGGCTCTATCACGAACACCAGATGTTTCTTGCTATAATCAGCAATATTTCGGCCGCTGCTGACAACCCTTTGCTGGCGCTGCCTCTGCTGTCGATCGTCACGGCGATGTGGATATCGAAACGGGCGGCAAACCGTTGATGTCGGGCAGATGCAGGCTCTGCCAGCCGAATTCTGCAAAAGGCGCCGTTTCGTGGCTGACCAGTATCGTAGTGACAGGGTTTCGCGTAAGCAGGTTGCCCAGCATGCGGGCAGTTCGCCCGGCAGTGACGGTATCCTGCCCGGACAGCGGTTCATCGAGCAGTAGCAGCGAGGGTTTTCCTGCCAGTATGCGTGCAAGCTGACAACGACGAGCTTCACCGCCGGAAAGACCTGCCGGAAAGCGTTTTAAAAGTTCTTTTATACCAAGGCCGGTCGCTATTTCATCCAGGTTCCACTCTGTGTTCTGGCGGTGGTTGATTACCCATTCGATCTGGCTGCCGACGGTCTGATCGGGCCAGAGGGCGTCGGTCTGAAACAGCATGTCGAGATTTCGCTGCCAGGGTGGCGTTATCTGCCGGCTACTGCTCCAGAGTTGATCGTTGGCAAAAATTTCGCCGGAGTCAGGTATTTCCAGACCTGCCAGCAGGCGCAGAAACGTAGTTTTTCCGCAACCCGAAGGGCCGGTAAGCAGCGTGATGCTGCCAGCGTCGAATTCATGCGAGAGATTGCTGATTATTGTCTGATTGTCACGTTTGAAGCACAGGCTGGCAATTTTCAGGCTCACACAGGCCGGGGTTGTTGGTTTATTCATCGTCTTCCTCAGGCTTTCTCCCATTTACGGGCTATCTGCAGCGCCGCAATGGTTATTGGTACTGCGAGCAGAAGACTGATTCTGGCGACATCAGAGCCGGCACCGTAGTGCAGAAGGTTGAAAACCCTTATTGGAAGAGTCTCGCCGCCTGGCGGTACGGTAAGCAGTGAAATCTCGAGTTCACGCAGCGAAAAAACTGCAGCAACCAGGAAAACCAGCAGATAATGCGGCCACTCGACAAATATTCGCTGCCAGAAGTGATGCCGATGCATAAAAACCGATTCACGCGCTGACTTGCGGTGCTGCATGCTCCAGAGGGCCAGAGAAACCAGCAGTGCAAATGGCGTTATGCGCCCGAGATGGCTGAGCAGAAGCGGGGTCTCTTCTGGCAACCAGCGGCATGATACATGTATACGCACTCCCCAGGCTGCCCAGGTGATGCCGGTTATGCTGGCAGGAAGTGCCAGAGGCAGAAGCACCGGCAGCAGAAGCCAGCTGCGGTTTCTGCTGGCAACCGCCGCGCCGGCAGGCACAGCCAGCAGTGTTGACAATGCTGCACTGATTATTGCCAGTCCGAGTGAACGCAGCAGGGCCATGCCATCACTGTTGATGGTCAGATTATAAGTACTCCCGGTAAACGCCAGCCGCAGCAGCCCGAGCAGAGGCAGTGCCACCAGTGTTGCCAGCAGCAGCCAGCCGGCACGGGTTGCCATTCTGAGCCATGGTGGCAGTGAGTCGATATTCAGCAGAAAATGTCTGGCGCCTGGCGCATTGCCATCGCTGCAGCGCCGGCAGCGACGAATGATGAGAAAAGCTGAGATTCCCAGCAGCAGCGAGCAAAAATACAGAGGCCAGATGTTTTTTGCCAATGCAACCGGGTTTTCGCCGCCAAGAAAACGCGAGGTAATTTCGGTCGCGAACACTGGAAACTGAAGGCTTAGAGGCACTCCGCCTTCGAGCAGGCAGAGCATGGCGATAAGCAGCCAGGAAGCTGTAAGCAGCGGCAGCAGTAGCGGCAGAATCAGACGCCGCCAGGCTGTGACCGGCCCCTGACTTAACGCCAGACTTTCAAGTGCCGCAAGAGGAATGAAGTGTCGGCCAAGTCCGGTCAGAAGTGCTGCCAGGGGTGCCATCGAGGTTCCCAGAATCAGAGCCGCCCAGTTCAGCCCTGCCGGCGTTTTGATGAATGACAGGCCCGGCGGTGGCGACCAGGCAAGAGACATCCAGCCCTGTATCAGCAAATATGGCGGTAGCAGCAGAGCCAGTATGACAAAGCCGCGCAACTGATAAACCGGACTGGCGGTGTGCCACAGACCGATTCCGGCAAACAGCCCGAGGCCGACGGCAATGCTGGCGGCAAGAGCTGCCAGCTGCAGCGAGCGCCCAAGAAGTCTGATTGCCGGGCCTGAATCGATACCTGATTTCCAGCCGGTTTCGACAAATGGCAGGGTCAGCGGCAGCAGGGTCAAAAGCAGATAGACAAGCATGGCTAAGACCAGAGTGCGCCGGTCGAAGCCGGTAGTCGGATCCCAGAATTGCGCCATTACTGCAAAAACATCGCGTTGATGATCAGACTGGCTGATGCAATGGCGTCAGCCACCTCTGGCAACGATACCTGAAGCTCTTTGACACCTTCTGGTGGCAGCCATTCGAGCTGAGTCGCGAGATTTCTGCGAATCGGAAAAAAGCCCTCACCAAGACGGGTCAGCATGAGTTCACCTTCGGCACTGGTGATGAAGTCGAGAAAAGCTTTGCCCTGATCAGGGTCTGGTCCGTTTTTAACCAGCGCGGCGGTATTCGGAATCAACATGGTGCCGGCCTGACCGTCGGCCTGATCAGGAAAAACCATGGCGACCGGGTCGCCGCGTTTGATGGCGACAACGGCATCGTCGCTGTCGGTCAGGCCGATCAGACTGGTGCCGGCAACTACACGGTCACGGGTCGAAGCGTTGCCATCGACGAAGGCCGCGCCTCTTTGTTTGAGGGTGTCGAAGAAGTTACGCAGGCCCTGTTCTCCTTCGCGTGCATATAGGGCAGAAGCCTGGGTATTGGTAGTGCCGAACAGTGGTCGTGCTACGGTAATCTGTTCAGGCTGCCACTTTGCGTCGAGCAGTTCGCCGAGTGATTTTGGCCAATCTGCAGCTGGAAGTTTGTCTTTATTGATGATCAGCACGCGTGCACGCTGCCCGGAACCTGTCCAGAGGTTTTGTGCATCGCGAAAATGCGCGGGTATATCTTCTGCCTGCTTCGGCCGATATGGTGCAAAAATGCCTTCTCGCGCCAGTTTTATCGTATGTGAGAACTCCGAACTCCAGAAGACGTCGGCTCTGGGCGCGGCAGTCTCTGCTCGCAGCCGGTTGGCAAGGCCAACTGTTTTGGCCGCTTCGGTATCGAATACCGGTCTGACTCTGATGCCGGTTTTTTCGGTAAAAGCTTTGAATACCGGTTCGGCGAAAGGCTGATCGACAGACGTGTAGACGGTTACTTCAGGCCCTGAGCTGCCGCATCCGCAAGTTAATACAAGTAGCATCAGGGCTGCCAGCAGGCTGGTCAGCAGATACTCTGCTCTGCTTTTCCATTTTGTCATGTTTTTCTCCGGTGCTGTTATAGTGTTCAAGTTTTCATTTCTCGCTGGCTTCTGTAGACTGGCTCTCTACCGTCCTGAAGTTGAGCAGTGGAAATATGCTCGAATGGCTGTCTGTCCAGGCTCTGAAATCAGGCCATTCTTTAATTGGCGCCCAGGTGTCGCCTGATACGCGACCGAGGTAGTTCACTATGCCCTGATCTCTGGTGAAAATCGCATATTCAGCCGGACTGCGCTCGTAGTTGGCAGGTTCGTCAGAGTCGAAATAGTTGTCGGCGATGTAGGTCTGATAAAGATTATGCACTTTTGCCAGCGCCTGCAGATTGGGCTGCAGGCTGAGGTAGCGGTTCGAAATGTGAACAGCGATCAGACCTGTGTCTTTGAGGCGGTCAAGATAGATCTGCATAGCTTCTACAGTCAGAAGATGTATGGGAACGGCATCAGAAGAAAAGGCATCGATAAGTATCATGTCAAAATACTTTGGCGCTGCCTGCATGATTTTGAGCCGGCCATCACCGATTTCGACGCGGCAGTTGTGGCTGAAATCCTTGAGATACGAGAATATTCCGGTTTTCTGGGCAATTTCGACTACCTGCGGATCGAGTTCATAAAAGATAAATTCATTGCCGCTGCGCGAATAAGCTGCCATTGAACCGACTCCGAGCCCGATGATGGCTACCTTGAGGTTGTCTTTGCCGAACATTGGCAGGGCAAAGATATCGCCGAGCGGGCCGCGGCGATGATAGTAGGTCAAAGGTTCTTCACGCAAACCTTCCTTGAAACTCTGTTTGCCATGTACGGTCGAGCCGTGTGCAAGGTGGCGCAGATTGGTTTCGGTATCGAAAAAGATCTTCTTGACGCCGAAAAAATTGCGGTAGCGTTTGATGATTTTGTGCTGGCCGATATTGTAAACGAATATCATCAGCAGAACGACTGTCACCAGCGGGGCAAATGAAACGCGGTAGCGCTTTTTCAGGATAAAAGCAGGAATGATGGCGGCCAGTGCAAAGGCAGACTGTCGAAAAGGGCCGTGGTTTCTTGCGATGAATTCAAGAGCGGGTTTGAGCCCGGGCGCGTTTATATCAAAACCGAAATAGGTGGCAAGATGAAATATCTGTTCAGGCAGGTTGAGATTTGAGAAATAGATGATTACGGCAAAAATATAAAAGCCGGCAAGAGCTGAAACAATACCGGGCAGAAAGGTTCTGTCGCCGTTTCCCTCTTCTGTTGCAGGGCGGCTGTTATTGAAGTGGTCGATGATCAGGCAGCTCAAAACGATCAACAGAGGGTACTCAAGATAATCAGAAAAAATCAGCGGCGCGATGAGTGAGTTGAAAAAGCCGCCAAGTACGCCTCCGAGCGAGATCCAGAGATAATATGAGGTGAGGTATTTTACCGCCGGTCTGCTTTCGGCAACAGCGCAGTGACAGAACATCGCTACGCTGAAAAGCGTGGCGAGATGCACCATTACGCTGAACCAGAAGTAATTGATCTCTACGAACAGATAGAGTGAGAGAAACGAAAGTATGATCAGCAGAGAAATTCTGCTGTAAGTCAGCGCTCGCGGCGCCAGCTTTTCTGAGAAGGCGACGATGAAGGTGACAAGATAGATCATCAGCGGTATGATCCAGAACATTGGCACCGGCACGAGGTCGGTGGTGACATACTGGGTGACTGCCAGCAGCAGACTTGATGGCACAAAGGCGGCGGCGACCCAGAAAAGAATGGTTCGTCGCGCCGGGGCCTCTGCCATGGAACAGGCTTCCCCTCTATCGTCAGCTGTCACAGAATGTTCGGCTCTTTTGACCTGCGCGAAGCAGGCAGCCATAAGGATTATCAGCAATATATAGCCGTTGGTCCAGATGTGTGTTTGAGCGGTGAGATCGAATGAAGGTTCGATCAGAGTCGGGTATGCCAGCAGCGCAAACAGGCTGCCGGTATTGCTGGCTGCATAAAGAAAAAACGGGTTTTCAGCGCGGATATGCCCGGTATTGGCGAACCAGACCTGAATCAGGGGTGCGATGCCGGCAATGACAAAAAACGGCAGGCCGATAGTTTTAAAAAGCTGTGCGAGCAGCCAGAGAGAGGGGTCTTCTGGAACCGGTGTGGAGTTGCTGTAGATGAACGGCAGAAAAAGCAGTGCCAGCAGCATCAGCGGAAACTGCAGAAAAGACTGTTTTTTTACACCCAGTCGCCCGAGCGACAGGTGCGTGTAGCCATAGCCTGCCAGCAGCAGAGCCTGGAAAAAGAACATGCAGGTATTCCAGGCGGCTGATGAGCCGCCAACCCAGGGCAGAAACATCTTGCCAATCATCGGCTGCACCAGAAACAGCAGAAAAGCCGAAAGAAAAATACAGCTCGAATATAAATAAATCAAGATTTGCCCGCCTGTCTTTGATTGCGCGCCCATTTTAATCTTCCCCGCCGCATTTTTCAATACAGCAATCAAATAATCAGGGCGTTTGTGTGGTCAGTTTTTTATGCTCATTTGCCCGAGCATTGCTGGCCAGATTTTCTGGCTGTTGACAAATTGACGATAAAACTATATATTTAAGTTAACGTTAACTAACTTAATCAGATGCGTCGATGAAATAGATCAGGTATTTTGCTTGAACTCGACGAATGCTGGTAAAGATGGAGGCAGCAAGATGGTAATACGAAAAAAAGATGCTGGAAGCAGCAAAAGCACTGCTGCGACAACACAGCACAGAACTGCTGGCAACAGCAGACCAGCGGCAAATAAGGCAAATGCAGCTTCTCTCAAGGTGGCAAGAAAAATTGTGCGCCGCAAAAGTGGTGAGCACAGGCGCAGCGAAATTCTGGAAGTTGCGCGTGACCTGATTTTCAATGAAGGCTTCAGCAATTTTACCATCAGAGAAGTCGCCGGAAGGGTTGGTATCAGCGAAGCCGCCATCTACCGGCACTTTGCCAGCAAGGAAGAACTTCTGCTGGCACTGCTGGAGTCGATGTTCACGCCATGGCGCGAGGCGATCAGCCAGCTGGTCAAAGATGAACTGCCATTTGCCAGAAAACTCGAAGAGTTGTGTCAGTTGCATCTTCACCACCTGCTGAACGAGAGATTGAATCCGGTGCTTTTTCTGTCAGAAGCGGTTAATCCGCAGAATGAAAGAGTGCTGGCGACAATGCGCTACAATCTGGGTTTTCTGGCTGATTCGGTGGCGGCAATAGTAACTGCCGCAAAGAAACACAGGCAGATCAGTCAGGGTATTAGCTCAGATGCTTTGGTAGCAATGGTTCTTGGGCTGATGCAGACCTCTGTGATTCGATGGACTCTGCAGGGCAGCAGTGACGGACTGCTTGAAGACAGCGCCCGCAATATGGTGGAACTCGCCAGAACAGTAATGATACAAGAGGTAAAACGATGAGCCGACATAAATATCTGAATTGGCAGAATGCAGTCATAGCACTGGTGTTTATCGCATTCGTCGCGCTGGCGACAGCTGGCCTGCTACGCAAAAAGGCTGCTCTGGCCGAGGCTAGACCGATGCCTCAACCGCCTCTGGCGGTTAAAACGGTGAGAGTCGCGCCTGGTGTGGTCAGTCGCAGTGTTTCGGCGCTGGCAACGGTCAAAAGCGCGGCCAGTATCGTTCTCAAGGCTGAAACAGCAGGCAAGATTGCCGAGCTTAAATATCGTGAAGGCGACCGGGTGACTGCCGGCAGCGTTCTTGCCGTTATCGACAGCCGCGAGCAGAAGGCGCAGCTGCAGGCGGCACGGGCGCGTTCAGACTCTGCTTCGGGTCAGGTTTCGGCGATGCAGGCAAGCCTGCAGGCTTTGACCAGCCAGCTCGATGCGCATCAGATAAATCTCGATTACTGGAAATCCACATTGGCACGCGATGAAAAGTTATTCGAGGCCAGAGCCCTCTCAAAAAGCGCATTAGAGGCTACAGTTAACCGTCATGCTGAAGCAGAGAGTCGCCTGGAAACCTTGAAGTCCCAGATTGCTGCGCAAAAAGCCCAGATCGCGGCAGTGGTATCGCAAAAACAGGCGAGCGAAAAAGACGTTGCTGTCTGGCAGACCAGACTCGATTATGCCGAGATTCTTGCGCCGGTAGACGGCATCGTTTCATTGCGAATGCAGGAAGAAGGCAACCTGGTGCAGCCTGGCACAGCGGTTTATACGGTCGAAGATGTTGCAATGACACGCCTGCTCATGCAGGTTCCGCAACAGGAGGCAGTAAGCGTGCGTGTCGGACAGGCGGTAACGCTCAAAGACGGCAGCAGTAACGGCTTTGTTGTCAGTCGCATTTATCCGGTGCAGAACGAACTCAGGCAGGTCGTGGTCGAGGCTGCGAAGCCTGGAGAAGCGAGCGGACTGGTCTATGACATGCAACTTCCGGTGCGAATTACTGTCGAAAGTCGTGATGGAGTGCTTGTGCCGCCTGCTGCGGCGTTCATCGACTTCAACGATCCGCAGAAAATACAGCTTTACGTTGTTGAGGGCAGTCTGGCGCGACGTATCACGCTAAGCCCTCTGCTGCGCGGTGACAATGGTAATGTCGCGTTTGCTGCCGACCTCCTTCCTGCCGGCACCGAGCTGGCTCTCGGTAATTACCTTGAAAATGTCAGATTGCCAGCATCTTTCAGCATCGAGGTGATCAGATGAACATAATCGAAACGGTCATCAGAAGGCCTGCCTGGTCGATCGCTTTCTGGCTGCTGGTCGCCTCGCTCGGAGTCATTTCATGGTTCATGATGCCGGTAGATCTCTTTCCTGATACGGTGTCACCACAGATCGTCGCGATGACGGTCGTGCCGGGTGCCTCGGCCGAAGACGTCAATCGCCGCGTCACCACCTTGATCGACCGTGAGCTCAGAGGCTTGACCGGCATCAAAAACGTTGTTTCGACCTCTCGTGACGAGGTGTCTTCGGTCAACGCCCATTTCGACTATGGTGTCGACATGGCTGCCGCGATGACAGATGTAATAAATGCGGTTAACCGGGTTTCCCGTCGCTTTCCTGCCGGTACCCAGACTTCACAGTTTTTCAGAATCACCGACGCCAACCGCCCGGTTTTGACGCTGGCTCTTTCGCCGAAAGCCTCGTCTTCTCTAGATCTCAAGGCGATCAGGTTGCTGGCGGAAAATGACATCAAGGAAGAACTGCTGCGTCTGCCGGGAGTCGGCAAAGTAGACGTGTTCGGCGCCAATCAACCGGAAGTGCTGGTGCGGCTGGATATCGAAAAACTTCGCCAGTTCAGGTTGAGTCCGGTTCAGGTATTGCAGGTGATCGGCGCGCAAAACCTTTCGTTGCCGGGTGGTTATCTCGAAATCGGCGGGCGTGAGTCTCTGGTCAAGACGCTCAACGAGGCCCGAACGCCGCAGGAACTCATGGATATGCCAATGCGGGTGCAACAGGGCGGCATAATCAAACTGGGTGATATCGCTTCGGTAACTCTTGGTGTCAGCACGCCGCGCAGCATTTATCATGGCAATGGCCGGCCTGCCATCGCCCTGAACATACTCAAACCTGAAGATGGCTATGCGGTTGGCGCTCTTGCCAGTGTTAAAGGGCATCTTCCGGTACTGCAGAAACGTTATGCAGAAATTGACTTTGCGATAACCACAGATCAGGAACCTATTATTTCGATCAACGTTGCCGGCATGAAAGACGCACTCTTTTCGGCCGTCTGGCTGACCATGCTGATCGTGCTGATCTTTTTGCAGAACCTGCGGGCAGCGGTTGTTGTAGGGGTTTCTATTCCATTGTCATTTCTGACGGCCTTTGCATTCCTGTATTTTACGCCGTTCACCGTCAACATGGTTACGCTGACCGGTCTCATCATTGCGGTAGGTATGGTTGTCGATGCCGCCATCGTCGTTGTCGAGAACTCCATGCGCCATCTCGAAGCTGAGAAACACAGTTTTGCCGCTCTGGTTAAGGGTGTTAACGAAGTGATATTTTCGATCTGGGGAGGTATGCTGACAACCATAGTCGTGATGATACCCATAATGTTCGTGGGCGGTTATGCACAACAGGTTTTGCGCCCGCTGAGCATGACGATCACCGCGACTCTCGTAGGTTCGTTCATCGCTGCTGTAACGGTCGTGCCTCTGTTGTTACGTAAAATGGCGGTTGCCGAAAGTGAAGCCGATATCGCGAGGTTTACGGCCGATGAAGAGAACGGTCTGATACGACGATTCTATCGCCTTGTCGACCGTTTTCTCGAATTCATCACCAATATCTATCTCAAATTGCTGCGGCTGGGATTGTGGCTGAGATGGCCGCTGGTCATCGCTGCGCTGATTCTTCTGCTGGTGACGGCGCGTACTGTATTGCCGCTTATTGGCAGAGAACTCATGCCGCGCATGGATACCGGCATGGTCACGATCAAGGCTGACCTGCCGCCATCTACCGGGGTTGCAGGCGTAGAAGCGGTTATCAACCGGATGCAACAGATAATCATGCGCAGCCCACATGTACTCAATATTTCGACGGTTGCCGGTTCAGAGCCTGGTCAGGTAAGCTTTGGAGCAGGTGGTCAGCTTTTGCAGCAGCTCGATATGCAGGTGCGGCTGACAACACGTGACAGGAGAGAGCAGACCATCTGGCAGATAATGGGTGAATGGCGCGAAGAATTTGCAAAAATTCCTGAACTGATAAACTACTCGGTATCTGAGTTCGGTGCTACGCCTATGGCCACCACCAGAGCGCCGATAGATGTAATGATCTCCGGCAGAGACCCTGATGTTCTCTTTCATATCGCCAACGATATGGAAAACCGCCTGAGTCGAATCGATGGGCTCAGCGATCTGCGACTGAACTGGAGCAAAAGCAAGCCTGAGACTCACTTTATGCCCGATCTCAGTTTGACCGGCCGCTACCAGCTCTCTCCACAGGTCATCGGTGAATTTCTCGGTCTGACGCTGACCGGGCGCTCGCCGTCGGCACTCAAGATGCACGGTTTCGTCGATCTTGGGATCAGAGTTGAGATCGGCGCAGGCGGCCAGCGCTGGGATGAAGATATAACGCAGCTGGCTTTGCCGGGACAGTCTGGCGACCTGTTTATCGGTTCGCTCGGCGAGCAGCGAAATGTGCTGCAGCCGACGCTGGTCGCCCGCGAGAACCTCAATGAGACCATAGACATTCTCGGAATCAATTCGATAAGGCCGCTTTCGGCGGTTGCCGACGATGTCAACAAGGTTCTTGGTGAAGTCGAGCTGCCGGCCGGTTACAGTGCCAGGCTTACAGGCACGATGTCAGATATGGCTGATACCGGATTGCGACTGGCCAAAGCATTGCTGTTCGCATTCGTTTTTCTTTATGTAGTGCTCTATCTGCTGTTCGAAAACTGGTGGCGGCCGTTTCTGGTCATGGCGGCGATACCGCTTTCGCTCATCGGCGCTTTCTGGGGACTGATTATTTTCGACAAACCGATGTGCATGCCAGCAATGATGGGCATAATTCTGCTCGGCGGTACGATCGTCAACAATGCCATCATTCTTATCGACTTTATCGACACCTCGATCGCAGCCGGCATGCCACGGCATCAGGCTCTTTTTGAATCCGTCAAAACGCGTCTGCGGCCCATTGTTATTACTACTTTCTCGACGATTCTCGGCCTCATGCCACTTACTCTCGAAAACGCAGTCGGCCTCGAGCGCATGTCGCCTCTCGGCGTGGTCGCCTCTTTCGGCCTGCTGGCCGGAACTCTGATGACCATGGTCATGATACCGGTTCTTTATGATCTGCTTTGCCCGCAGAAATCTGAGTAAAATCAAGCTGTTTGCCTTTTCTGGTGCGGGTTTGACATTGTCGCTGCAGTCTGTTAGCATAATGATTGAAGGCTGCAGACAGTCGTACATCAGAAGACCATAGAGGCAGCATAAATCAGTCTTTTTGAGGGATTATGACCGAAGTATCGAAGTCACTGGCCATAATGTTCGCTGATATTGCGCAGAGTACAAAGCTGTATGACAAAATCGGTAATACTGCCGCGCACGCGTTGATTTCTACCTGCATCGCAACCATGGCAAAAGTATGCAGTGCGCATGAGGGAACCGTTATCAAGACCATCGGCGATGAGATAATGTGTTCGTTTCCGTCGGCGCAGCATGCCGTAGATGCGGCTATGGCGATGCAGGCGACAGTTGACGCAATTCCTGAGTCGGAGCTTGCGGGCTATTATGCTCCAGATATATATGTTGGCATAGATTACGGGCCGGTGATCGTTGAGAATGCCGATGTTTTCGGCGATTCAGTCAATGTCGCCGCCCGCATGGTCAAACTGGCGAAGCGTCGTCAGATAATCACTACCCGCGAAGTAGTCGCTGCTCTTCCGGTCGGCTATGCAGAAAATTGCCGCTGTGTCGATAATGTCATGGTTAAGGGTAAAAGCGAGGAATTGCCGGTTTACGAGATTGTCTGGGAAAAGGAAAAGATCACCGTTGCACTGAAAGGTTCCGGCGAAGGCAAGTCATTGATCAGGCCGCGTTTAGAGCTTGTATTCAGCGAAAAGAAGTACGAAGTCAGCGAAGCGCAGCCGACTCTGACTATCGGTCGCCTTGATCACAATGATCTGGTGGTTGATGACAGCCGGGTATCACGTTTTCATGCCCGTATCGAATATCGCAAGGATAAGTTTTTCATTATCGATCAGAGCACCAATGGTACTTATGTGACGAACGAGTGTGGCACTACGGCCCTTTTGCAGCGTGACGAAATGCAGCTTGGTGATAACGGTCTGATAGACCTGTGCAGCGAAAAGCCTTCTAAATCTTCACCGACAGCTGTTTTATACGGCACAAAGTATTACAGTACTTCAGGCCGGCAGGTTGCCGCACCTGCTCAGGAAGGCTGATTTATTCAGCTTTTTTGAGCGGAAAGATTTTCCAGGGTTCTTTGATCTGACCGTCGCGGTCAGCTATGCCGGCACCAATGGCGACGATGCTGCCGCCGATCACTTTGGCAAAAGCGCTGTCAGCATGTTTTTTGTTGAACCTCTGCAGTTTTTCTGCGTCGCTTTTGGCGAGAAAGGTCAGGTGCGGGTTGAATTCGCTGTAAACGTTGGGGCTGCCATATTTTGAGATATACTCGACTTTGGTCGGAAATTCTTTGGCCCAGTCTGGTATGTAATCTGACTTGGCGCGCATGGGAGCCAGCATCTCGACGATCGTATCAGAGAGTGTCTGCAGGTTGCGGTTACGCTCGATGTTCATAAAATACCAGTCGCCCGATGTGATCTCGAGACCGGTGCTGTTAACCGCGAATTCACGGGTATTGCTGGCCAGTTCTTCAATCATGCCAAGAACCTTGTCTTTGCTGCCTTCGGGATACTGAGTCATGTAAAGGGTGCAATGAACCTGATAGCCCAGCATCGGAAAGGCTTCGAGTCCTTCTTCTTCTTTCAATGCCTTTGCTGCATCGCTAAAAGCGCTCTCGATGTTCTGCGAAACCACGGCAAATACATTGATTTTTTCCTGCGGCGGAAACTTTTCCTTCTGTGCCGAAGCGATGACTGTTACTAAGACAAACAGCAGTAAAACTACTGCCAGCAATTTGGTCATGGCGAATTTTCCTGATAGTTTCATAATTTTGCACTCCTGCATTTCGTTATTGCTAAATCTTCCTGCATTCGACCGGCAAAGTCAAGTCTTGCGCTGTAAAACTCATTTGCGGCGCTCGATCTTGCGGAAAAGTTTAACGATGGTTTTGCCAAGGTCGTCGAGGCGTTCGAAGTTTTCCATTATCGGTTCGAGAAAAGAGGGATTGCCAAGATCGGCTTCACTGTTGAAAGCGATGCCAAGCTGCATCGGGTAAACCAGAATGAAATTGTTGCGGTTGAAATACTTGTTGAGATACTGCGGGATTTTGGCCATATTAGCATTGTAAGACAGGTGCCCCCTGCGACTGAGAATTATCATCAGGCTGTCGTCAGGCTTAAAATCGCGTGACAGAATCAAAAAGTCATCCCATTCTGAAAACTCGATGAATTCAGCTTCGATCGGAAAGCGCCGGTGAATTTCTCTGAGATATTCTATTGTGCGTGGTGGCGCGTAAAAAACCAGTTTTGAACCGGTATTGCGGCCGATGTTCCAGACCTTTGTCATCCAGAACGGAAATCCGATTTCGCGCTCAGCATTCTCAGGCACGATGACGATATCGCGTTTGATCGTCGAAAGCGGCTGCACTGGTCGGTAAATCATGGTTGTCGTGTTGCATCGCGCGAGAATTCCTTCAGTAACATTGCCAAGAAAAGATTCAGAGATGTTTTTCTGATGATGCAGGCCAAGAATCAGGTCGGTGATCTTGTGCTGTTTGACAATGCCGGTTATGGCATTAACTATGTTAAGGTCGTAGCGCAAAAGTCTTTTGAGTTTGGTGTCAGTTGCTGCTGCTGCCTTTTTGGCGAGCTCTAGAATTTTATTGGCATCGCGTTCGGCGATTTCATCGCTGCTGGTATGGTCGATAACGGTCAGGGCATAAAGACCGGCGGCATTGCTTTTCGATTTGACTGTAACGCTGAGATTGACCAGTTCTTCGGCGTTTTCCAGATAGCCGATCGGAATCAGTATGCGCTCTTCGGTTGTTGCCCGGCTCGACTTTTCTTCGAGATTCTCGTTGAGAGCTATGTTCTCGGCGCCTTTCTGGGCGGAAAATGATGCGATGGTGCAGGTGACCAGTATCATCAGAATAGTGCCGTTGAGAACACTCTCACTGAGCAGGCGAACGGGTTCGCCTGTCGGAGTCTGCCCGAGAACGACGTTATAGCCAACCAGAACCGCGGCGAGGGTGGCGGCGGCCTGCGCGTTACTGAGACCGAAGATCAGTCTGCGCTCGTCGATGCTGAAGCCAAAGGTTTTCTGGGTCAGCCAAGCTGCGAGATATTTAGCGGCAGTGGCGATTATGCACATGGTCAGCGCTACGTTGATCGTTTCCCAGTCCTTGAAGAAAGCCTGATAATTGATAAGCATGCCGACGCCGATCAGAAAAATCGGTATAAACAGGGCGTTTCCGACAAATTCGATACGGTTCATCAGTGCCGAAGTATGTGGTATCAGCCGATTAAGAGCCAGACCTGCGAGAAAAGCGCCGATGATCGGCTCGACGCCAGCCAGTTCGACCAGAAATGACGCAAGAAAGACCATTGCCAGCACAAAGTTGTACTGTGAAATGTGATTGTTGAAGCGCTTGAAAAACCAGCGTCCGATTACCGGAAAAAGCAGCATGATGACCAGTGCGATCAGAGCAAAGGACAGGCCCATTCTAAGCCAGAAACCTTCAGTGATATGACCGGTTTTGACGCCAACAACAGCAGCCAGAACAAGCAGGGCTAAGGTGTCGGTGATCATGGTGCCGCCAATGGCGACGGTTACCGCCCGGTTCTTGGCCACGCCTATGCTGCTGATGAGCGGGTAGGCAATCAGGGTGTGCGAGGCGAACATGCTGGCGAGCAAAACCGATGTTGCCAGGCCGAAGCCGAGATAATACACCCCGGCAAGAATACCCATGACCATTGGAATGGTGAATGTGTAAAGGCCGAAGATTACGCTGCGTCTGCTGTTCTTTTTGAATTCGGCGATATCGATCTCGAGACCGGCCATGAACATGATATAGAGCAGACCTACTGTACCGAAGAGCACGATTGCGCTGTCGCGTTGCATCAGGTTGAGTCCGTGTGGCCCGATAACAGCGCCGGCAATGATCATGCCGATCAGGTGCGGAATCTTGAGACGGTTGAGCAGAATCGGTGTCGCGAGGATTATGAAGAGAAGCAGTGAAAAGATCAATACCGGGTTGTGCAGCGGCAATGTCAGTTCACTCATTAATAGTGTAATCCTCTAACTGGCAGAATATTCGTCAGATAACTACACTACCAGCATGAAACCGAATTTTCCAGTTTCAGCAGCAAAAAAAATGCTGCCTTGCGGCAGCAATATAAAAAGTTTTTGCAAAGTCTGTCATTCAGGTATGGCGATGACAACGCCGTTTTGTTCTTCGATTCTGAATCCGGCACTGACTTCAGGTGAATATCTGCCGTTGGCTTCGCTGACTTTTACAGCCCAGCGATAACGGTGATCTTTCTTCAGCCAGCCTTCATCAAAGCCGATATAACCGCTAAGGGTCGAGACTCTTTCCCAGACAGTTTTCTGCTCTGTCAGGTCGTAGAGTGAGATTGCCGCATATCTGGCCGGGGTTTTCCAGGTGAATATGGGCTTGAGAGTTGCGCCGACCGGCGAGAGCGCGAGTTCCGTCGGAGCCTGTGGAGCATTACCGGAGATAACATCGCCGATTTTCAGTTCGACTTTGAGATTACCGGCCATAGGCACATCGGGGTGCTTGGGCAGGCGCACTTTTACGTAATAAAAGGTAGGAGTGAAAAGTTCGCGTTCGATAACCAGCTTGCCCATGCGCAGATCGAGGTTGCGGGCGACGAAGACCTTGCCCTGCATGGCTGCTTCTTCGGGCAGGTCGATGCGGTGTTCCCAGCTCTGGGGCTGCTCGCCGACTTTAAGCTGGTGGAAAAAATTCTTTTCGACGGTCTGGGCCTGTGCTGTCAGACAGGTAACGGCAAAACAGAGGGCCAGAAACAGAACGAGTTTGCTTCGCATGATTGTCTCTCCTTGATCCGGTGTCCTTTTATACTCTACGGTATGGTAGAGGACGTCGGCAAGGTACAGTTGTGCGACCGGGAAAAGCTGAACTGATGCCGCCTGCTCTGAATGCAGACTGTAGTCGTGTTACATGAAATATGCAGATTTTTATTTCTGCTATTCGACTACTCTGGTATTGCAGACCTTGTCGTAAAAAGTCTTCTTTTCGCCGACAAAAACCATGGCGGCGCCGACAATTATGAAGTTGGATACCAGAAACAGCAGGCTGCGCTTTGCCACCATGGCAAAAGAGAGGTCGGGAAGACCGTTCTCGTTGACTACTGCAGTGCCAACCGCGATCTGGCCGGGCGAGGCCTGTTTGATTTTCCAGAAAATGGCAAAATACATCCAGAAAACGATCAGCGGATATCTGAAATTCAGAGACATCAATACTTCGAGAAGGCCCGGATCGGTATATTCAGGGGTTCCGAACATTATGCTCTGGATTGGCCACCATGCAACTTTCAGGGCCACAGAAATGATAATCAGAATGACCATGTCGATGATCCCGCTTTTAAATCGCGCGGCTACCGAAGCATCGTTGAGCTGTTTCTTTTTTTCGAGGACGGTTTTCTGACCAAAAGTCTTTACCAGAGATTTTTGCACTTTGCCAATGTGATGTGAGGCTTTGTTGATATTGTCGCCCCAGTTGGTCTGTTTGAGAAAGTTGCTGACAGATTGCGTCCATTCATTGATCTGATCTGAAGCTTCGGAGTTCAGGTCGTCTCCCTTGGCGTTTACGACTTTTTCGACAAGAGTGAGGAGCTGTACCGGCAGTTTGTTGAGCTTCTGTTTTTCTACCGGAACGCGAAACACATTTACCGGCTCTGGTATGCCTTTCAGCTTTTCCAGTCCGGCTATTTCTGCGACGATTTCGTTGCGGTCCATCAGCAGATAGGTTGATTCGCTGATGCCTATCGAGCCGCCGGGAAAGCACTCGAGTGCTTCCATGCGCGCGGTCACGTTGACTGCATTGCCGAAAATGTCGTCTCCTTCGATGCTGACGTCGCCTGAATTGATGACTACCCGAAGATTCAGCTTGTTGCTGTCATCTTTAAGGCGCTGGTTGTATTCTTTCAGCAGCAGTTGAATGATGATGGCGCAGATAACTGCGTCAGTAGCGCTGCCAAATGTGCACAAGAATGCATCCCCGATTGATTTGACGATCTTTCCGTTGTAAAATTCGATAACCGGGCGCATAAGCTGATTATGACGCCGGATCAGGCCGACAACTTCATCGCGACTGGCGCTGGCGGTAGTTGTCGAATAACCCTGGATATCTGTGAGCATTATCGAAAGATTTTGCGATTTGATAGGTGCCATATCCGCTTCCTCTACTCTGATCTTGCCATTAGATTATACCTCTTAATAAAAGTTATGCAAGACTGGTGATAACTTTTTTCCGGCAGCTGCCAGACTTCATTTGATATTTCTGCGAGGAAAACTGGAAGTAAAAACTTTTTTTCTGTACCGAAGTATAATAAAATGTAGCAAAGACTCAATCATTGACAGGAGAACGTCATGAAGAGGTTAATTTTATCGGTTTTGTCAGTTTTCATCCTTCTGGCCGCTGCCGGGTGGGCCTCAACCAACCCATTTGGTGAACAGAAAGTCACTATCGATCAATCGGCGGCAGCTGTAAGCTCAGCCGAAAGTACGTCGCTCAGTAAAGACGTCACCAAGCTCGAGAAGAGCCTCGATGAGGCCAACAAAAAGTATTCTGAGCTGTTGCGCGAATTTGCTGCCAACCCCGAGAAGTATGGCGATAAAAATGGTGATTACCGCGATTTTGTCAAACAGCTTACCGCACTGGCAAAGCGTCTGGGCACTGTAAAGGACAAGCTCGTCACGCTTACCGCCGAGGCCAAAAAGCAGGAACAGGCTAAGAAAGACAAAGAAGCCAAAGAAAAAGCTGCTGCCAAACCCAAAACAACTCCGGGTACGGTTAAGGTCAACCCCAGCCTGAACGTCAGAACCGGGCCGTGGGGCAAGATCATCGGCAGTCTGTATAACAATAACAAAGTTGAAATTATCGGCACCGAAGGTGACTGGTACAAGATCAACTACAACGGCCAGACTGCTTATATTCATGCCAACTATGTCGATACTCCCAATAAAAAAGCCGGTACTACTCCGGTTAAAGAACCGGGCTCATCTTCAAGCTCAACTCCTACGGTCGTTCAAAAGGGCGGCGGCTTTACCGCGTCACCCTGTTCGCCGATGCCCGGCCGCGCATCAAGCGAATATGGCTGGAGAATTCATCCGACACTTGGCACCAAAAAATTTCACAACGGCATCGACCTGCCGGTTCCCACCGGCACACGCCTGAACGCTCTGGGTAATGGCACGGTAATCGCCGTCGGTTTCGAAAGCGGTGGCGGCAACTATATCAAGGTGAGATATGATAACGGCTATGAATCTTTCTATTGCCATCTGCAGCGATCTACGGTCAAAAAGGGGCAACGCGTGAATGCCGGTCAGGAAATCGCCAAATCGGATAATACCGGTACTTACACTACTGGCGCTCACCTGCATATGGAAATCAGAAAGAATGGTCAGACAGTCAACCCGCGTAGTGTTCTCAAGCTTCCATGATGATAAGGATTAAGTTAATGATCAAGAAGATTTTATTCGCCGTAGTTTCATTGTTAATGGTGATTTCTCCGCTGATGTCGGCTGAAAATGCTGATATAAAGCTGATTAACGCTCTGAACTACCACAAAGGCATGTTTGAAGCGGCCAGAGGCGAAGTCTATCTCAAGATTCCTCTCGGCAGTGAGTCAGCAGCTGTTGGTGGTGATGAGCAGGATGTGGAACGTTACACTCCTGGTGTTCCCTACGCATTCCGCGCTGTCGAAAATGGCGTCTGGATTCTCGACTCGGCTAACAAGGCTCTTAAACTGTTTGGCAGCGATGGTAAATTGCAGAAGAGTATTTCAATTGCTGAATACGGCCCGGTAATCAGAGATTTTGCATTTGACGGTGACAAGGGGTTCTGGTTGCTGAGCCCCACAGATGGTTTTATCTATCGTATCGACATGACCGGCAAAATGATCAGCCAGATCGAAGGTTTCTCAGGTGCCCGTGCTATCGAGACCGGCCCGATGGAAGAACTGCTCGTCGATCTGCCGACCATGGGTGCGATTCTGCGCTTCAACAAAGAAGAGATGCTCAAGGAAGAATATCCCTGCGATGAAAGCCTGAGTCTGATCGAAGGCGTTGGTGGCAAGCTCATGGTTCTTGAAGTCAGCGATAAGAAAGCTGATCTGCTTTTGAGAAACACTGCTTCTCCTGCCGAAAACATACCACTTTACAAGTTCCCGCTCGATATCGAAGATCCGGCGGTAAAATACGTGGGTTCCCAGGTGATCGGCCAGGATAAAGAAGGCAATTATTATCTGAGTCTGGTAGCCTGCCACGAAGAGAGCGGTGCTATCTACCGTGATCGAATTTATCGCTGCACGGCCGCTGGTCGGCCGACAGCTCACAAAGATATCATCGTGTTTCCGAGTTCTTCGTTCGATCTGCCGCGCGACCGTGTAGTAACTCCTGATGGTCGTGTCATGACCTTTCACGTGGAAGGCAACGATTACGTGTTGTCTGTATACAACCTCTGATCTGTATCTTCAGGGCATGCGCCCGCGAATGGCCAATAAAAGACACCGGCAGCCTGCCGGTGTTTTTTTATGAAAAAAATGCAGCGGGCAGTGGTTAAATCAGACTGAGGCGTGTAATATTATTTGTGCTCGTGCTCGTGCTCGTGCTCGTGCTCGTGCTCGTGCTCGTGCTCGTGCTCAAAAATTTTTCTGTCAGCAAACTGTTGCTTAATCTGGCTATATGTCAAATCTGAATTGCATGGTAAGAAATGGTCATTGCGAGGAGGGCGTCAGCCCGACGCGGCAATCCCATTGTCGGAAAGATTGCTTCGTCGCTACGCTCCTCGCAATGACAATTTTAAACATGCATTCAACTTTGACAGACCGCTAGTTGAAGGGATGCCAATGACTTTTTCAGACAAACGAAAACCCGAACTGATGGCGCCCGCCGGCGATATGATAAGCCTGCGCGCCGCCCTCGAGGCTGGTGCTGATGCTGTCTATTTTGGCGTTGTATCGATGAATATGCGCGCCAGTGCCAGAAACTTCGCGGCCTGCGAAATGCCCGAAATTGCGCAACTTTGTCACGAATATGGTGCCAAAGCCTATCTGGCGATGAATACAATTGTTTACGACAGTGAACTCGAACTGGCTGAAACTCTGGTCGAACAGGCCGCGGCCGCCGGTATCGATGCGATCATCTGCTGGGATTTCGCCATTCTCGATCTGGCTTTGCGCTACAAAATCGCGGCGTTTGTCTCGACTCAGATGTCGGTAGCCAACTCGTCGGCACTGGTTTTTCTTTATCGGCATTTTGGCGTAAAACGTTTTGTTCTGGCGCGTGAATGCACACTTGACGAAATTGTGTCGATCAGACGCAATCTGCTGGCACAGCTCGGTGACGATGCCGACAAGATCGAAATCGAGGTTTTTGCACATGGTGCCATGTGCGTTTCGATCAGCGGCCGCTGCTTCATGTCGCAGATCGCTTTCAATCAGTCGGCCAATCGTGGCGAATGTCGGCAGCCCTGCCGGCGTGAATACGAGATTCGCGACCTGCGCGACGGCAAAGAGTTTGTGCTTGGCCAGGACTACGTCATGAGTCCGCGCGATCTTTGTACTTTGCCGTTTCTCGACAAGCTCCTGGTCGCTGGCATCGACAGCCTCAAGATCGAGGGGCGCGGCCGCAGCCCTGAATATGTCAGCGAAGTGACCGCCTGTTACCGGGCTTATATCGACTTTTATTTTGCTCACCACAAAGATGCTGATTTTGCAGCGCGCTCAAACGAGCTTAAAGAAGAGCTGATGAAGAGGCTGGATGCTGTTTTTCATCGCGGCTTTTCTGAAGGCTTCTATTTTGGCCGCCAGATCGGAGAATGGAGCGGTGGCAACGGCTCTAAGGCTACACATCGCAAAGTGCATGTTGGTATGGTGACCAACTTTTTTAAAAAGGTTATGGTGGCCGAAATTAAAGTCGAAGGATCAGGCTTCGCTCAGGGCGATGAACTGATGTTTCAGGGCAACGCGACCGGCGTGTTGACGCAGAAGGTCGAGTCGATCGAAGAAGCTTTTAAGCCGGTTTCCAGAGCCGAAAAAAACAGTCTTGTCGGCGTGAAACTGGCACAGGTGGTGCGCGAGAACGATCAGGTCTATATGATGATTCCGGTCGATGATGTTGAAAATGCGAGGCAGTGAATGAGCGAAGAAATTCAGTTGCGATGTCCAGAAACCGCTGAAGAGTGGCGTCAGTATTATCACCTGCGCTGGTCGGTGTTGCGTAAGCCATGGGGTGAGCCTGAAGGCAGCGAGCGTGACGAACGTGACGACGAAACCGAACACTGTGCTGTTCTCGCCGGAGATCGTGTGCTCGGTG
>JAKJFO010000340.1 GCA_022704885.1 Candidatus Rifleibacteriota bacterium
CATGCCGCAGCACAAAATCACGCGTGTCATTATCGCCACATCGGCCAGGCTGTGTCTTCTGCTGGGCATCGAACACCCGGTCGAGCAGAGAACGGTCGAGGCAGTTGATTACGGGGCTGTATAGATTCGGGAAAATGCTGCCGAGACTGAACGAAAGACGCCGGCCGGCCCGCAGCAGATCGAATGGCAGCTTTTCAAGTTCATTGTCGGCAAAGCGCAGAATCACAACCAGATCGGTGCTTTCGCCGCTGTCCCAGATTGAACGATAGCCCGATTCGTAGGCGTATCTGAATTCAATCGGGTCAGTGAATTCAATCAGATCAAAGCCTCGCCGGCGCAGCTCATTCGCGAGTTTTTCTTCGGTCAGAAGACTGTCTGGGTCAGCTACCAGAGTCAGTCTGCTGACCTGAGGCACAAATTCAGATAAGATCTGCTCACGCCAGTTACTCATTGGCACCGCCGTTATTGATCTTTAACAACAGCAAAGGCCGCAGATCAGGAAAAATATCACCGGCCTGCTGCAGTTCTGTTTGCCATTGAGCTTCGTCAGTCTGACATTTTTTTTGGCGATACTGCTTAACCTCAGGCAGACCGATTTTTTCGATCGCCTGTCGTCGACAGGCAAAAGCAGTTTTTCCTCGGTCTTCTTCGATTTTCAGCGCTTTGATGTGTTCCTGACTGAGAGTTTCAAAAACACCTTTGCCGGTTTCAGATGCTGAATTTATCAGATTTTCTGCAGCCACAGCAGCTTCTTCAGCCATCAAAGCACCGGTTACTTCGGGCTGTGAAGCATGCAATGACGACCAGATATGTCTGGCTGTCGGCAAAAAGACCTTGCCATCATGATTAACAAAAATACTGAAAAATCCGCGTCTTGACGCGGGCACCCGCAAAAACCGGCCTTTTGTCTCATTATGCCTGCGGCCTTGCCCATGCTCATGCCCGGCATGCAGCCTGACTTCAAAAAGCCCCCAGAACCCGCTGATCTGACCTGGCAAATCGTTAACCTTCACAATTGGTATCGTCTGGCCCACAGCCATTGTCGGCAGACCGACAGCCAGATTTCTTATTTTCTCATTTTCAAGATTCAACAATACCGGGTCAGTGATTTTGCTGGCATCCTGAAGCGAAAAAACGACCTTTTTATTGTCAACTGCCAGTTCAGGCCAGCTAATCTCCCACCATGACCTTTTTTTAACCGCACTGCCACCATGTGAAAGAATGTAGCCTGTTGTCATCTGTTCAACCCAGTGAGGCAAAGGGTGTGATCTGATCGTTTCAGCAAGCGTGGGCTGCAGAGGCTCGCCGGCGGCAAAAATAGAGGCGGCTTCTCTGACCTGTTCAAATTCATGCCTGATCCTGTCTACGGTTGAATCGACATAACTGGCAATTTCCCCCGGATTGATGATCGAAGCGGTAAAAACATCTTCAAAAAGCTCGCCGGCCTGCGAGGAATCGAGAACGTCGCCGGTTTTATCGGTGCCAAATTCTTCGAAAATAATCTTCAGCTTTTCTTCAAGAACCTCTCTGACACGGTATTCTACAGATTCTTCAAGAGTAAAGTTTATTGCCTTGACGATTTTTTCCTGGCCGATACGGTCGACGCGACCGATTCTCTGTTCGAGCCGCATCGGGTTCCATGGCATATCATAGTTGATGACTATATGGCAGAACTGCAGGTTGAGACCTTCACCGCCGGCATCGGTCGACACCAGAACCCTGGCATCGCCCCTGAACTGTTCCTGAACCCTTACCCGTTCTTCCATACCCATCGAGCCGTTCAACGCGACAACACTGATCGCCCGGGCATTGAGAAAGTCCACAAGCATTTCCTGGGTAGAGACGAATTCGGTAAAAATGAGCACTTTCAGATCTGCATCATTTTCTTCGGACTGCAGTTTGTAAAGCCATTCGATAAGAGCTTCGGCCTTGGCGTCAGAACCTTCGCGTTCACAGCGCTGTGCCAGCTCAAGAAGTGTCTTTACCTCAAGTTTTTCGTTGGCGACTGCAGAAGAACGCATCTGGGTAAGAACTTCCCATAATTCCTGGC
>JAKJFO010000341.1:0-1590 GCA_022704885.1 Candidatus Rifleibacteriota bacterium
ATTTGAATATTATCGCTTTCTATAGCTTCTTCCAGAGAGGCGTTAAGATATTCTGCCGCTTCTTCAGGGTTTTTTAAAGCTTTTAACAGGCCTTCTTCATAGGAATTTGATGGCCTTACAGTCTTAGTCTTGGTCATATTCCTTCATCCTCCTTTTGTAATCGCCTAAATACTCGGTTGCCGTCTTTATATCAGCACGTTGTGTTGACTTGTCGCCACCACAGAGCAGGAGCATCATCTTATTGCCAACACGAGCAAAATATACTCGATAGCCCGGGCCGTAATCCAATTTCATTTCCATGATTCCAGGTGCAACCACATTAAATTTACCAGGATTGCCAGCTCGCAGCTGGTTTATTCTGGCGCGAATTTTGGCCCGGCCTTTAATGTCTTGCAGTGCTTTTAGCCATTCAACAATTGGTTCGTTTCCGTCTGGTAAAACATAATTGTCAACGATTTGGTTCATTTGTGCCTCTGTTTAGAATGTAGCGCATAGACTACAAAAAGTCAAGACTGGCAGGATCTATGCCAAACTGAGGTATACTTCAACCTGACGTCAGAAAACCTGATTTTCAGTGTCAGATTAGAGTCTAATATCACATTTATTGACATATTTATATAAATATCTTAGAGTCATTCCTGACACGTCTTTAAGGGAGAGCCACAAATGCAAGGCCAGAGAATCGGGTATATCCGCATCAGCACCTTCGATCAGAACCCCGCCAGGCAGCTGGAACAAACCAAGGTCGACCGTGTCTTTACCGACAAAGCATCTGGAAAAGACGCTAAACGGCCGGAGTTAGAAGCCTTACTGTCCTTTGTTAGAGAAGGTGACACAGTAGTGGTTCACAGCATGGATCGCCTGGCTCGAAATCTCGACGATCTGCGCCGGATCGTGCAAAATTTGACCAAAGCCGGCATCAGGGTGGAGTTTGTAAAAGAAGGGCTTATATTTACCGGCGATGATTCGCCCATGGCAACGCTTTTGCTCTCCGTAATGGGTGCTTTTGCAGAGTTTGAGCGGTCGCTTCTGCGTGAGCGACAACGCGAAGGAATTGCTCTGGCGAGGCAACGCGGAGCCTATCGCGGAAGAAAAAAGGCTTTAGCTCCTGCTCAAGCGGAGACTCTACGACAACGAGCGCGAGACGGCGAAAAAAAAGCACATCTAGCCCGCGAATTCGAGATCAGTCGCGAAACGGTATATCAATATATCCGCTCTGAAAGCTGATTGCCATGGCTCAGAAATTCCTTAGCGTACGTAAATTTCCGTTTGGTGTCGTGACCCCTTTTACATCTTGTGCCCGAAGGGGATCCCGTATTTACGCAGCTTGCCGCGCAAGGTGCTGGGATTGAGAGCGAGGATTTCGGCGGCACCGCCGGGGCCTTCAATTTTTCCTCTGGTCGCGGCAAGAACCTTACACAGATGATCTCTGACGATATTTTCCAGGGTTTCCAGCCTCGCTGCTGGAGATGGCGCGTTGACAGCCCTACCGGGGAAATAGCTGGCAGGTATTTCCATTGGCTGGCCATTACAAATGATCAGACCGCGTTCAATAACGTTTTGCAATTCTCTGACGTTGCCGGGCCAGTC
>JAKJFO010000341.1:1600-1838 GCA_022704885.1 Candidatus Rifleibacteriota bacterium
TAGATGTTAAGCCCAAATAAAACTGAGCAATTAAGCCTGCCTAGCTGAATTACTTACATTATTGGAAAATTCCACAGTATCTAAGCTTTTTTTAAACCAGGTAAATGTTGCCGCTGCTTTATTGATACAATTGCCATGATTAACCGAAGAGCTTTAATTAGCCTTGAATAGGTTAAAACAAAGGTTCATCAGATTATTTTGATATGGAATCATTCTGACCGCCTGGGTCGGGCAGTGT
>JAKJFO010000342.1 GCA_022704885.1 Candidatus Rifleibacteriota bacterium
GATTGGAAAAATCCGGTCTGTACTTATCGGCAAGCTTTGCCGCCTTGCTTACATTGCCCCTGGTGAATTCGAGCAGGCGGACAATGTAGCCTTTTTTAAAATCCTCAACGGCTCTTTTGTAGGGCACGAAAGATTGAGCAGGCAGTTCCTTTGTGCACACAATGATCTCGTCGCCGATAATGTTGTGAGGCGTCACCGCCACCGCGTGCTCAATGGTGTTTTCGAGCTCCCGGACATTTCCCGGCCAGTCGTAAAGCATGAGTTTCTGCATCGCCATGGCAGAGATTCCCTTGACGTCTTTTTTCATTCTCTGACTGATTTCCCCCAGAAAACGCTCCGCCAGCAGAGGCACATCTTCTTTTCTCTCCCTGAGCGGCGGAAGTTCAATCGGCACGACATGGATTCTGTAATACAGATCTTCGCGAAAGGCGCCTTCCTTAATCATTTCTTTTATGTTTTTGTTTGTTGCCGTAATTACCCGAACGTCGACGTCGTGCTGTTTTCCGCTCCCCAGCGGGGTGACTTTTTTCTCCTGTAAAACCCGCAGAAGTTTTGCCTGCACCGAGACGGGCATGTCACCAATTTCGTCGAGAAAAATCGTTCCGGTATGGGCACGGACAAACATCCCCTTGTGGCTTTTTTTCGCGTCCGTGAATGCGCCTTTTTCGTAACCGAAAAGTTCGCTTTCGAGCAGCGGTAATAAAAGGCCCCTCCTTTCTTGTGCTTGCCAGATGAATGGCCCGGGCAATCAATTCTTTTCCCGTGCCGCTCTCCCCGGAAATGAAAATCGTGGAATCAGTCGGAGCGACGCGGGCGACCAGATCCAGAATCAGCCGCATCTTTTCGCTGCGCGCGATAATATTTTTAAAATGATACTTGTCTTCCAAAAGTCCTTCGAGACGTTTCACTTCAGCGATCAGACGCCGGTTTTCAAGGGCTTTTTCCACCTGCAGGAGGAGTTCTTCCGGATTAAAAGGTTTATTGAGAAAGTTATAGGCTCCCTTCTTCACCGC
>JAKJFO010000343.1:0-351 GCA_022704885.1 Candidatus Rifleibacteriota bacterium
TTGATGGAACTGGATGAATTCGGGGATGATTACATTCAGGAATTGATACCGTATAACTTTTATCCTGGGGAAGACCATGGCAAACCGAGCAAAAACGGTTGTTCGGTTTATGACATGCGTATCAATGCGAATGGCCTGGAGTCACAACTGAAAGAACTTCAGCGGCGATCATGGCAGTATCATGAATCCATAGCAAATCGCATCGAGGAAGATTATGATAACAGGTCAGAGCAGTACGTGATGGTTTTAGATCAGAGCAAGGATGGAGATCCTTCCCTACATATTTTGTTTTCAGACTGGAAGGTTTTGCAGAAGATTCATTTCAAAACCTTTATGAGAGATTGCCGGGTC
>JAKJFO010000343.1:389-685 GCA_022704885.1 Candidatus Rifleibacteriota bacterium
GCGAAAAGAAAAACCATGATGCACTGCTGCAGCAACTTGCCAATGAAAAAGCGCTATTTAAGAGATTTCTTGATAAGCAGTACGCAGAAATCATGAGTTCCGGGACGGATCAGAGTTGACCCTGAAAATGTCATAGTTCGTTTGCGTTTGGCTCTGAGAGCGGATTATTTCTTGTTTACCGCTTCGCGCAGCGCTTTGCCTGGAGCGAACTTAACGAGTTTCTTTTCCGGGATCTGGATCGGTTTACGGGTGTTCGGGTTGATGGCAGTTCTGGCCGGCTTTTGTTTCGTATAGAA
>JAKJFO010000343.1:695-996 GCA_022704885.1 Candidatus Rifleibacteriota bacterium
GCTGCTTCAGCGGTTTGAGATTGTTGTTCGGATTCTTTGGTTTCGTCCTGTTTGGGTTTCAGGCCGACGTGTTCCATGACAACATCTTCCAGACGGCGTTTGAATTCAAAATTTCCGATAACGTCTTTCCGAAGATAGCGGCTTAGAGCTTCTTGAGACATGCGTTTTTTGGCTTCTTCTTCGAACTGTTGCAAAGTGACCTGATCGTTCTTAGCATAATACGAAATCAATTCACGGGCCTTTGTGCGGTTTTCGCGTTCCTGGTCGATTTTGTTCAACTCTCTCTGTTTTTGTTTTTCTA
>JAKJFO010000344.1 GCA_022704885.1 Candidatus Rifleibacteriota bacterium
GTCTTTATCTGCCCAATTCGGTCAACACGACCTATGCGCTGTTCTATCCGCATCGGATTCCATGGTAGGTCGTAATTGATCACGTTATGACAGAATTGAAGGTTTAGCCCTTCTCCGCCGGCATCTGTGGAAACCATAATGGGAATTTCGCTGCAAAATTCGCGTTGCACTTCCATTCGCTCATCTATGCTCATCGAGCCATTGAGCAGAACTACCAGGAATCCCCGTGCTTCAAGAAACTCTTTCAGCATGAGTTGAGTCTGAACGAATTCAGTAAAGATAAGAATCTTTGTATCGATGTTGCGCTCTTGTGACTGTATTTGCACCATATATTGGAGCAGCATTTCTGCTTTGGCATCTGGGTTGGCAGCTTCTGCCAAAGCAGCAAGTGCGCGTAAGCTTTCGACTTGGTCGATTTCATTCTCGAGTGCACCTAGATCTGCATCGAGGAATGCTTCAAGCAGCTCCTCTCCATCCATCTCGTAGAATGCTTCAGCAGCTCCCTCTTCATCTTCATCTTCATCTTCATCTTCATCTTCCATTGCACTATTTCGAACTGCCGTAAGACGACGCCGCGCTTCAGTAAGCAATGCAAACCGCGCATCGAGAGTTTTTCTGATCGCTCGGGTACTCGATGATATCAGCCTCTGCAAAAGAAGCATCAAAAAGCCAAAATAGTTTCTCTTTTCTCTAATAGCCAGATTGTAGCCAAATTTTACATACTCTGTTACTTGATCATAGAGTTGTCTTTGAAGTGTATGCTGTTCCTCCCATCGGACAGGAACAAGTTGGGTAATTCGCGGCAAAAATAGAGGTTTCCCTTGTTCATCGATTGCCTTGCGTTTTTCTGTGCGGATTACAAAAGGCGCAACTTTCTCTCTGCTTATTACCATTTTTTCAGCAAAGGTGAGCGGATCTAGAAGGGACATCAGTCGATAGAACGCGTCGCTTTTACCTTGGTGCGGTGTTGCACTCAAAAGTAAAAGGAATGGGG
>JAKJFO010000345.1:0-652 GCA_022704885.1 Candidatus Rifleibacteriota bacterium
CGAAAGAGTTGCCCTTGTCGCTGCCGAAACCCATAAAAGCCTTAACAGCTTGATAGAAGACATCTTGAGGGGTTACGTTAAAGCCGCCTGAGCCTGATCGAACCAGACCGATGCAGCTTGCCTGCAGCAGTTTTGCTTGTTTTACGACGGAAACAAAATCGCATGACCGAAAAGACTGCACATTCATCTGCTGACTTTTATCCTGTTCTTCCTTTGCCACTCAAAATCTTCAAGTGTCACAGTTTTTCCGGCCCGACTTTCTTCACGGGCCTGTCTGGCCAGTATGTCAAAAGGGTTTTCAGTCCTGGCCAGGTGAATGCCGGTTTTGTCAGCCCTGACCAGCAAAAAATCGCCTGGTTTGATATTGTAATCTTCCCGCATTTTCAGCGGCAGCGTCAATCTCCCCTTCGCATCGACCGTCAGGGCTATTTTCAAACCCTTGCGCCTGAAGGCGCGATCGATGTCTTTCTGGGTAAGCTCAGGGTAATCATCAGCTGCGCCATTTCCGGTCCCTTCGCTCATAAAATCATCAGTGAACTTCCCGATGTTACGATCCATCGGTGTCCAGATATCTTTTTTAATTTTACTTTCAGCTCGTCTCTGCTTTTTCAGCACTTTTCCGGTGTTTTTCATATACGAACCTCAAATACCT
>JAKJFO010000345.1:696-975 GCA_022704885.1 Candidatus Rifleibacteriota bacterium
CAAAATTTATCACTCCCGCACCTGTTTGAGAAAGCCGTTTACACACTCATAAACATCTCGCCGGATGCGGTCTTTCTCTTCACTGTCCGCATCCTGCTCCAGGAAATCAGCCACATCAACCGGCCCGGCGTGATCTACCGAAGCGAACTTGTCAGCAAGCTTCTGCAGACCTTCCTTTACCAGATTCCGATCCCTGAAAGGCGCAAATTCTTTGGCCAGCTGCTTTATTCCACCCGAATAATTCTTTATGACAAAGTAAATATCATAAGCGTCTTTCGG
>JAKJFO010000346.1 GCA_022704885.1 Candidatus Rifleibacteriota bacterium
TTCACATAGTTTTGCCGATAACTGCGACTATCTCCAAATATATAGTCATCAATAATGGAGCAAAGACCGAATAATTCCATGAGTGAATTTTGCAGGGGCGTCGCCGTTAAGAGCAGCTTTCTTGTGTCTTCCAGCGCCCACTTGATGGATTGGCCGAGAACGTTGGATGGCCGATACGCATTGCGCAGCTTATGGGCTTCGTCAATGATAGCCAAATCCCATTTGATAAGTTTGGCCAGATCTTTCTGATTATGCAAGAATTGATACGAACAGATAATGACGTTATCCTGCTCAAATGGATTGGTACGGCCGTTGGCAAGTTGCTCTTTAAAATAACGCTGATCGACAATTACAGAAGGGATGTTGAATTTATCCAGTAACTCAAGGTTCCACTGCTTGCGCAATGACGCCGGACAGACAACCAGCAAGCGACGTTTTCGCTCTGCCCAGTATTGACAAAGAATGATGGATGCTTCGATGGTTTTACCAAGACCGACTTCATCGGCCAAAATAACGCCTTTAGACAGAGGGGATTTCAGCGCAAAAAGAGCTGCATCAATTTGATGTGGATTCAGATCCACCGCTGCGTCAAACAGTGACCGGGAAATTTTTTCAATGCCATCTGCTGTGGATTTTCTTAAAAGCGCATGGGCAAAGTATTTTGCATGATATTTGGTTATCATCAGTCAGTCTGTGCAGACAAATCATTGACTGCACTTTTCTTTCATTGAAATTTTTGAGATACCAATACGACATTGTATGTAAGATACGACAATGAAAACAACAATAAAATATAGAATATCAGCGCAATTGTCAAATCTCTATTTATCTTTCAAAAGCAAGTAATAAGCAGCAAGATATTAATATTTCGCTGCTTATTACCTTAGTTAATGTCAGCTGACTACTTCACCATCCCCAATATCGATCCTCCCACCCTCTGCAGCTTATACCCGCTGTCC
>JAKJFO010000347.1:0-616 GCA_022704885.1 Candidatus Rifleibacteriota bacterium
CGTATCTGAGCAGCGCAAACACTGTGTGGCCGCCCATCGATATCCCCATTACCGCGACTTTTTTGAACTTTTTGCGCAGTTCTTCTACCAGTCCGGCAACTTCAGAAGCGTGCTGTAAAACAGATGCCAGCATAAAATGATAGCGTTCGATACCGTTCAGGTTTCTGAATATATCCATGGCGCCGTCTGATCTGACGCCGTGATGTGGCGCATCTACCGCCAACGCAAAGAAACCGGCAGTACTGAGTCGTTCGAGTTCGGCCTGCTGCTTTTCTTTATAGCAATGGAGCCCGTGCAGAACGACAATCGCCGAATGATGATCGGGGTTGCCATCGCAAATAGCCTGCAAATCAAGACCCGGTAAATTGAATGTATGATTGAATGTCATGATTGTCTCCATTTAAACATATCTGCAAGCACAGATCATCGCTCCAATTCGTGCTCGTGCTCTTAATCGTAATCGTAATCGTAATCGTAATCGTAATCGTAATCGCCAAATAATACCGCCCACCACAACCCCGTTCAAGCACAAAGTTCTTACATTCTTATCGATTTTCGTCATTCTCTTATTCCTCATCATCTGTGATATTGCCAAAATCAGCGGAGTAGATCTCAC
>JAKJFO010000347.1:626-950 GCA_022704885.1 Candidatus Rifleibacteriota bacterium
CAAGCACAAACATAATCATTCAGCAATTCCTGGCCAAAAGCCACATTGACAAGCCAGCCCGTAATTCTGCGCACAGTTGCAGGATCCAGAAAAGCAGAAACATGGATTCTGCGGCTTCGCTTTGCTTCGCGCAGAATGAAAGGGAAAAGCATCTGTGTAATCGGCGAAATCTGCGGATAAGCTCTTTTGCAGAGATCTGGCAAGATCTAGGACATAGTTAATGACATGTTGGCAGGGAGTCAGGATTGGAGTAGAATGCAACTGTCGGGCGCTGTTCCCGGCCAGTTGAAAAACCAGCAGGAGAAGCAAAGTGAGCGAAAATTT
>JAKJFO010000348.1 GCA_022704885.1 Candidatus Rifleibacteriota bacterium
TTATGTATATGTTCGTGATCATCGACTGGTATAGTCGGTGCATCGTTGACTATGAGCTTTCTTCGACTCTTGAAAAGACCTTCGTCATGAACTGTCTGAAGCGAGCCCTTTCCAGCAGGAAACCTGAAATCATCAACAGCGATCAGGGTTGCCACTTCACAAATGCAGATTACATAGACCTTCTCAAGTCACACGCCGTTAAGATCTCAATGGACGGCAAAGGCCGGGCGACCGATAATGCAAGAACAGAGCGATTCTTCAGAACCATGAAATACGATTGTGTGTACATTAACGAGTTTGACAGCCCGAATGAGCTCCGAAAGGCTATCGACAGCTACGTGCAGCTCTATAATTATCAAAGACCAAGCCAGGTGCTCAATTATGAGACTCCTGCAACTATCTACTTTGAAAACGCCCTTAAAAAGGCCGCTTGAAAAATCATGAAAGGAACCACCTTAAATTTTTCAAAAAAATGTCTTGACGGCGGGGGGCATTACATGCGACCGCTTCGACCACCTGGTCCGACAGCCCCCACAAACCGAGAAGATAAGCACCGATTTCGGCATGCGAAGTTCCAAAAGTATTATACTCAGCGTCTGAAAAAGCTTTTTCACCTTTTCCAGAATTGGCAGCAAACACCTTTCGGTAGTAGCTCGGATGGTCGAGCAGGAGAAGCTTGCCGACATCATGCAGCATACCTGCCAGAAAAGCTTCTTCCTGCACCGATGCCGAAGCGTTGCACGCGGCGGCTATATCTTTGCTGAGACGCGCAACCATCGAGCTGTGTGACCACATCTCATCGAGCGACAGTCCAGGCAGAACAACGTCAGGAGCCGCGAAGAAGAGCTTGACGTAGCACACCAGCGATTTGATGACATTTATACCCAGCATTACCACGGCAGTCTGTGGGTTCGACACTTTGCGCGGCAGCCCAAAAAATGCCGAATT
>JAKJFO010000349.1:0-325 GCA_022704885.1 Candidatus Rifleibacteriota bacterium
TCCGCAAACTGCCGCACCACCTCGTGGCGTCGTTCCGCAGCACGCTCGCCGAGGTGGCCGACGCCGACCTCGTGCTCCACCTCGTGGACGGCAGCCATCCGGCGTGGCACGAACAGCGCGACATCGCCAACGAGGTGCTGCGCGAGCTCGGCGTCGATCCCGACCGCGTGCTCCTGGTCTTCAACCAGCGGGACCGGATCACCGACCCGGCGCTGGTGGCTCCCGACGGCCTCTGGATCTCGGCGGCGACGGGTCTCGGGATCGACGATCTGAAAGCCGCCATCGCGGCCCGTCTGGGCAGCCGGCGGCCGGCGGCGGCCGGCGG
>JAKJFO010000349.1:412-947 GCA_022704885.1 Candidatus Rifleibacteriota bacterium
ATCGTACTGGAATCGAACAGCCTCACCCGTAACTCCTGCAACCTCCGTGCCTTGCTCTTAGATGGCATTCAAGAGGTCGTCGGTTCGATCCCGATCAGCTCCACCAATCTTTTCAACCAGTTGCGCCGACGGGCCGGGGAAGACTCCCGGCCCGTTTCGCTTCGGGTCGCCTGCGAACGCCTCGCTGGGCGCGAGCAGCGGCGGGCCGGGACGGGAACCATCTGCGATATAGTCGGCAGCGCTGAGCTCCCGCAGCGCGGGGAGTCGCGCGCCCCCTCCGGAGCTGGGCGCGCAGATCTGGATCCCTCGGGAGCAATGTCCAGGTGAGCGCACGTCGGTCGATCGTTTCGGCCTGGCTCCAGGGGTGTCCGAAACGGCGGCGGCGGCGAGATTGCGAGGTGCCATGCCGATTCAAGCGCCATCCGCGGTCGTGATGATCCGGCCGCATTTCTTCCGCGCGAACGAAGCGACCGCGGCGGACAACGCCTTCCAGTCCGAGCCCGGCGAGAACCATGACGGCGACGCCGTCGCCACC
>JAKJFO010000034.1 GCA_022704885.1 Candidatus Rifleibacteriota bacterium
GATAATTATGACTACCGGAAAAATCAAGATCCTGTCCGATGATACCATCTGCCGCATTGCGGCCGGTGAGGTGGTCGAACGGCCGGCCTCGGTGGTCAAGGAACTCATCGAAAATGCGATTGACGCCAAAGCCAGTCGCATCGAGATCGAAATCAAAGAAGGCGGCCAGAAGCTGATCGAAATCACCGACAACGGCGAAGGCATGACCAGTCAGGATGCAGTGCTCGCCTTTACTCCGCACGCGACCAGCAAACTTATCGACGACTCCGAACTCGAAAATATCGTTTCGCTTGGTTTTCGCGGCGAAGCACTGCCGACCATCGCCTCGGTCGCCCGCGTCAGCCTGATCACCCGCCACGACAGCGAAGCGGCCGCCACCCGTGTCACTCTTGACGGCGGGCGCGTAGCCAGCGTTGACAGCGACTCGTTTCCGCGTGGCACGCGAATTCAGGTCAAAAACCTGTTCTACAACGTGCCGGCCCGCCGCAAGTTTCTCAAGAGCGCAGCCGCCGAGATGGCACAGATCTCCGACATCGTCTGCCATTACATGATGGGCTACCCCGAAATTGCTTTCAAATTCACCAACAGCAACGTTCTCGTTGCCGCCACCAATGGTTCCGGCAACCTCAGCGACGCGATTCTCGCGGTATACGGGCCCGAAGTCACACGCGACCTGATCGCTCTCAAAGAGCCGACGAGCGTCGCACAGGGCGGCATGTCATTGCGCGGCTACATTTCGCCGCCAAACCAGCCGCGCAACGCTGCGCGCTACATGACCACGCTGGTCAACCGCCGCGTCGTCAGAACCAAATTGCTGACCCAGGCAATCAACAAGGCAATTTCGGCGTTTTTTCCGAAGGGGCGCTACCCCGTGCTGATTCTTGATCTGCGCGTACCGCCGACCATGATCGATGTCAACGTACATCCGCAGAAAACCGAGATCCGCTTCAAAGATGAACGCTGGGTCTTCTCGACGATCTGGGAAACCGTGCAAAACAGCCTTTCAGGCCTGCGTATGGCCTCTGCGCCAGCAGCGCCGGCAACACAGAACGGCTACGTCACCCCGAATCTGCCTGACTATGAAGCTGAAGCAACGGCAGATGCCGCTTCTCCAGCAACCCCGACGATGAGTGCTCCATCGATTTTCACTCCGCCGCCAGAAATGCAGCCAATCAGGGCGCCAGGCGGCAATGAAGAGCGACTCTACGAAATCAGAGATATCAGCAGCGAGCAGCTGGGCCCACGCTCGACGCCAGCAGCAAGCGCTTTTGAGCCGGTATCGACTCTCGACCACCCGCGCATTCTGGCGCAGCTTAAAAATTCGTATCTGCTTGGCGAAGACGATAAGGGCCTGTTCATCATCGACCAGCATGCTGCACACGAGCGCATTCTCTTCGATCAGTATACGGCGACCTATCGTGATATGCCGATAGCGGCACAACCGTTGCTGTTTCCGGTGCCGCTGAAGCTTCTGCCGTCAGAGCGCATGGTAATCAAGGATCACCTCGCCGAGCTCAAGGAACTGGGCTTCACGATTCAGCAGGAAGATGACGGACAGTATTACGCCACCGCCTTTCCGGTTTCAGAGAAACAGAACAGCGATGGCGAGAGCCTGCAGGACGTTCTCGCCCAGGTATTGAACGGTTGGGAAAGCCGCTCGATCCGCGAAATCAAAACCGACCTGCTCAAGATGATGGCATGCAAAGCCGCGGTCAAGGCCGGCAATCCGCTTGACGAATCAGAATGGAACAGCCTGCTCGAACAGCTGCTCAAGACTGAAAATCCCTTTACCTGCCCGCATGGCAGGCCGATCGTGATCAGGCTGACAACCCGCCAGATCGAAACCGGCTTTCTGCGCACCTAGCTTTGAGAAAATTAATTTAAGAGTTTGATTCTTGGTATACCGCTAATGCGGGCTTTCGGCAGAATCTCGTTCGCTACAACTCTCACCAGGCGCAAATATTGGTGAAATGCTATGGATATGAGTCAAAGGTGCCTGGCTCGAAGTTTCCGCTCACGAGAAACCTGCCTGCGCCCTTACTCTAACTGCTGAACTTATTGAAATTAAAAAACACTTTATCATGCAATTCAAATTTAAAAATGGATCGGGAAAGAAAACAACACTAAAAATGCCGGTGTTGGCGGTACTTGGGCCGACTGCGTCTGGCAAAACCGGGCTGGCGCTTGAAATTGCGGCGCGGCATAACTGCGAAATCGTCAACTGTGATTCACGGCAGATATACAGCGAAATGCTCATTGGCACGGCGCACCCGACTCAGACTGAAATGGCGCAGGCGCCACATCATCTTTTCAGCATCATCCTTCCCGACCGGTCATTCAGTGCCGCCGAATATGCCGAAGCGGCAACAACGGCGATCAGGCAGATATGGCAGCGCCAAAGAATACCTCTGCTCGTCGGTGGCACCGGCTTTTATTATGACGCCCTCGCCGAGGGTCTCGGTCAGGCCGGTAACGATGCCGAACTGGCGCAACAGTTACAGCAGGAACTGCAGACAAACGGGCTGGCAGCGATGCGCGAACGACTGCAGCACCTCGATCCCGCTGCTTCCAGCCAGATCGACATCAACAATTCCAGGCGTGTGCTGCGGGCTATCGAGATCATTACGATCACCGGGCGCCCCCTTGCCGACAACAGACGGACATCACCACTGCCAGAGGCTCATTTCTTGCCTGTAGTAGTGACCAGGCCTCGTGACGAACTACATCGGGCAATCAGTCGACGGGTTGATCAAATGATAGCCGCAGGGCTCGAAAGCGAAGTGCGACGCCTCGCTGATAAATACGGCCGGCAGGCACCCGGGCTTAATTCAATAGGTTACAGCGAATGGTTTGCCATGTTCGACGGCACGGCCAACCTCGACGCCGTCCGCGAGGCAATTGTCATTCACACCCGGCAGTATGCCAAGCGCCAGGAGACCTGGCTGCGTCGCCGCCCCGGGCCACCGCTCTACGATCTCGCAGAAACAGAGCAGCGCGCCGCCATTTTTGAGAATGTTGCTGAATTTCTCGCGGCATTTGCGCTATAATTTTTGAGAAACCTTGTGCAGATAAGATTAAGAAAAATCTGCCGCTTTGCCGATTCATAATATGAATTGTGCAAATCCTGAATTTGCCGTGCGACTCTATATTCAACTGACTTGAGAACTGGAGGCCAAAATTGAAGGAGGCCACTGACCTTGGGATCGGAGCTGCCGTCAGACGCGAGCTGGCCGGGCGGCGAGTCGATCTCGGCAAAATAAAGTTTCCGGTTAAAGCCGGGGTAGTCACCCTGCAGGGTGAGCTTGCCTTCGTCGGCATCGACAAGACCGCCGAAGAAACCGCGATCGAACTCAAATTCATCGAATCCAGCCTCAGGCAGATTGCCGGAGTTAAAGAACTCGTTTTCGAAATCGAGAACTGGAGCAAAAGCGAAGGTGGCACCTGGGAATCCAGTGGTCAGTCTCAGTCGCCGACCTCCGGCTCTTCAGCCTTTTCAGGCGCTGTAAGTGGCGATGGGCTCTATTGCGATGAGTGCGACATGGTCATCAGATTTTGCCCCTGCTGCGGGAAACCGCTGGCCGCATCGGCAAAAGGTGCAGGCCGCCCGCGCCGCACGCTGCCGCCAGTCAAACCCGTCATCAAAAAGAAGTTGCCGGGCATTACACCTATGCCTGCAGGCATAACCGCAAAAAAAGAAACCACGCCAATGCCGGCTGCCGGAATTCCGACACCGACATTCCCCAAAGCTGAGCCCGTTCAGTCGCCTCCCCCGCCCCTTGCGCCAGCTGCGCCGGTTATCCCGGCTGCACCGGCAGCCCCGATATCGCCGGCAAAGCCGGTTGAGCCACTTGCTCCTGCAATACCGCCCACAGCAAAACCGGCGATGCCAGTCAAACCGGTATCCCCAGGAGCAAAGCCAGCACCAGCCATTCCCGTCAAACCAACGATGCCGGCCAGACCGGTCGAAAGTCCGGCAAGGCCAGTTGCCCCAGCTCCGGCAGCAACACCAGCAAAGCCTTCAGCAAAGCCTTCAGCACCGACCACTGCTCCCAGACCGGCGCCAGCTGCGAAACCAGCTCCGGCCGCACCTGACCGGCAGCCTGCAGCACCGGCAGTGACTGAAAAAGGCCGCGAAGAAACAGACACGATGAATTTCGACAATCTCAACCTCGGGCTTGATGATGAAAGTCAGAAAAAGCCAGCGGCGGCCCCGGTTGAACCAGCTGAAACAGAAGTACCCCGACCCGAGTTCATGAAATCAGAAAACATCGGCGACGACCTGTTCGGATCGCTGATCGACAATCTCAGCCAGTCAGGCAAAGAGACCTCTGATGAAGCGCTTGAACAGAGCACTGCCGGCCAGCAATATCCTGGAGCCGGCGAAGGCGTTCCCGATATCAATCTCGATTCGCTCGACAGCTTCTCGTCGCCATCAGCAGCAACAAACGATCCCGGACTACCGCTCGGCGATGTCGAAGACCTGCTGCCACCGGCAAAACCGGCGCCGCACGCTCCGACAAAACCTGCACCATCGGTTGCGACAACCCGTCCGCAGTCGGCAAAGTCAGCACCAGCTGCCGATGAACTTGCCGACGACCTGGCCGATCTGCTGCCTCCGATGAAACCAGAAACAAAACCTGCAGCGGCAAAGCCCGCGTCCAGACCTGCTCCGGCAAAACCGGCGCCAGTGAAAGAACCTGATCCATTCGCCGGAATCGAAGACACCCCGCTGCCACCGATGAAACCAGCCGACACAGCGGGAGGATTTGAAGACGACGACACGCCGCTGCCGCCGATGAAACCGAAAACGCCGGCCGGCAAAGAAAGCAAAGATCCTTTTGCAGCTCTGTTCTCTGAGGCAGACCTTGGTCTCGGCACAGGGGGCGCAGGTGGTGAGGGTGGCAAAGACCCCTTTGCCAGCCTCGATCTCGATCTCGATGTTCTCGAAGTGTTTCCAAGTGATGACGCGCCGGCAGTCCCGGCAGCACCGGCCAAACCGGCGGCCGGCGGCAAGAAACCCGCGGCAGGGAAGCCGGCACCGCCAGCCGATGACAACCCATTCAACATCGACAACATTATCGATCTCGACAGCCCGGTCGAAGAAAAGCCCAAGGGCGGTAAAAAACCGGCCAAAGACCCATTCGATCTCGACGACTTCGATATTGGAAAATTCAAACTTTAAGGCAGGATTTCAGCTATGCAGTATCTGCACCCGATCTTCATGCTGGGCCTGCTTGCCGCCGTGATTCACATTCATCGCCTCGGCAAACAGACACTGGCCATCAACCCCAAGTCACCCGAAGCCGATCAGCACGATCTCCTTCTGCAACAGCACGCAAAGATGAGCAAACTGATTTCCGGCCTGATTTTCGTAGGCCTGCTCGGTGGCATCTTCAGCGTTGTTCAATTTCTGCAGATCAAAGAAATTTTTCAACGCACCTACGGCCACGGCTATGCCGGCGCAATAATGCTCGGCATTCTTCTGGCGAACATGTTCGTCGGCAAGTCGATCAAGAACCCGAAAAAAGCGAAAGCCCAGGCAAATATCCGGCGGTTTCACTTCTATCTCTTCTATTTCAGCCTGATTGTCGCTCTTTACTCGGTTATCTCAGGCATGATGGTACTGGTAAAGGGGCCAGCCAGCCTGTAAATTCCGCGCTATTTTCACGCCTTTCTTTGCATTCGCAGGAAAGGCGTGTTAACTTTTAGCTTGAAGACCATGTATCCGAGACAAAGCGTCATGACGACTTTGCGTTGTCATAACGACGAAGGAGTATTTATGAAGACGAGACTCAGACTGACGGAAATGCTGCTTCTGAGCATTGCGCTCTGCTGCGTTTTTTCAGCCACAGACCTGTCTGCTGCTGTGCGCCGCAAGAAAATTCCACTGGCTCCCGAGCCGGTACAAATCTCAGAAGCCTTTTATGACAAAGCCTGGCGCGATTTTCAAATTGGCAACAAGAAGGAGAAGGCTGAAGTCATCAAGTCGCTGCGGGCGGTTCTGCGCAAGTCTCCTGAAGAATTCATGGCACACTACTACCTCGGAATCATGATCTCGCAGGAAGGCTCGCCCACTCAGGCCCTGCGTCACTTTGAAACTGCGCTGCTCGGTTTCCCCAAATCAGCTGATATTCATGTGCGCATGGGCGAACTGCTCGATGCCAGAAACAAGACAGATGAAGCGATCGAACATTACGAAAGCGCTCTGGCGCTGGAACCTGGCAATGGCAAGGCACTGGCGCGACTCGGCATGTTCGAACTCGAGCAGGGCAACCTCAAGGAAGCCCGCGAAATGCTGACCAGAGCGCGACAGGCGCTGCCTGACAACCCCGACATACTGCGCGGCCTCGGCGCAACGCTTATCGATCTCGATTCGGCCCGTGAAGCGATCGAAGTGCTCGAACAGGCTCTGCTGTTCGACCAGAAGCACGCCGAAACGCACTGGCTGCTCGCCAGGGCTTACGAAAAGGTGCAGAATGCTGACAAGGCTGCCGAGCATTACGAAAACGCGCGCAAACTTGGCCGACGCGACCCCGAAATCAAAGAGCTCATCGGTTACGACCTGGCGCGCAATCTCGAAAAGAGCGGCAAGGTCGAAGAAGCGATAGCCGAATACAAAAAAGAGATTCGCAAAAACGCCGATCCGGCGACCGGCTATTTCGAGCTTGGCCGGCTTTATGAAGACATGGGACGCTACGACGAAGCGGTTAAGTCTTACCTGCAGGCCTACAATATGAATAAGGATTTTTCCGAAGGGATTATGCGTTCGGCCGAAATCTATCTGAAAGGCGAAGATTTCGCCAATGCCGAGAACTTTCTCAACATGCTGCGCCGCGACCCCAAGTTCGGCGATCAGGCCCGCATGGAACTCGATGAAATCGAAGAGACCAAGAAACGCCTCGAATCACGCAAGCTTGACATGAAACTCATGGAATCAGACAATACTGATGCTGAAATCGAAGCGACTTACTACGAGCTGATCGACCGCAACAAGGAAAATGCCGAAGCTCTCGACGGTCTGCGGCGCTTCTATGAAGAACGCGGTTACTATAGCCAGGCTCTCGATATATTCAGAAAGTACTACAAGGTAAATCCCGGCACCGCTTACGGCAAAGAAGTTACAGAAAAAGATCTCAAAGATAAATTCGCCCGCGACAACCTCGCGCTGTTCGGCACAAAAAAGGAAATCGATCCCAAATATTCTACCATCAGCGATGAAGACCTGATGAACCTTGCATACAACGGCGAAAACGACCGTCTGCGTGAAGTAGCGATACTGGCCCTGCTGACGCGTAAGGAATATAAGAAAGATCGCAAACTGATCGAAGAGCTGATGGATTTCTACGAAGAGCGCGGTAATACCGCGGAAGCGCTCAAATGTGTGACCAAACTCAAACGCTACGGTTACTATACCGATAACGAAGCCGCCGCCAAACGCGACAAGCTGCGCGGGAAGTAATATAGACAACGACAACGACAACGACAACGACAACGACAACGACAACGACAACGACAACGACAACGAAATAATAACAAATGCCTTGATTTAGCTGATAATTTGGATAATATTTTCTCTCTATAGTGTCGATAACTGGTCTGAATTGGAATTTTCTATTCCTGCATACCTTTCGAAGGAGTGCCGATTATGAAACGCGGTTTTTCACTCATTGAACTTCTGGTGGTGGTCGTCATCATCGCCATCCTCGTCGGTGTGGCCACGCCATACTACACAGACTATGTAAGAGAAAGCAAACGCTCCAAAGCACTGCAGGATCTCGACTCCCTTAAACAGGCAGTAATATTACATAACTCGCAGGAAGACATGCCATATCTTGGCAACATATCAGCCAGCGAAACAAATCCATTGCCAACGCTTGGCGAAAAAGACTTCAACGGCCTGATGGGGCGTTATCTGACCTACGTCCCGGTTGACCCATGGGGCAAGAACTACAAACTCGATCCCTATGCCTGTTTTGTTTACAGTGAAGGCCCAAATTCAACCGAAAATGACGATATTAAAGAGTATTATGTAAAAGATATTGCCCTGGTAAAAATCGAATGGGAAGATCTTAACAATGACCGTGAAATGAGTGACCAGGATCTTCTTCATTTTTATTTCAACAAATCGGTGTGGATAGATGGTGGGATCTCCAACAGCCACTTTAAGATCTATGAAAGCAATCTGGTCGCGAGCAGTGATGTTACACTGAATTTCACCATGAATGCTATTACAGGGTATACCGATACTTCCGCTACTGAAACGGCTTTTATTTGTACTATCTCAGGAAACCCAACTGCTAAAATAGGCGTCCATTCGCTTGCTTTCAACGATGAAAACAATCTTATCAATCTAAAAAGATACCAGGAAGTTGTTTACGACAGAAAGAACTCTACTCCCAATGAAATCCGCACATATGTACCACTTGCCCCGTCTGGCGAGCCACTGCGCTACGCAATTAAAACTAACCCGGTAAAAATCACTCCCAAACACCGTTAGTCGCATACTTAAAACCCGGGCAGCTGCGAATGCGGTTGCCCGGGTTTCATTTTAGTCATTCTGTGCGGAGCCGCGCCGAAGCGCCAGCGTAGGCGGGCGGAGTCGCAGAATCCATGGACTGATCGCTATTCTGGATCCTGCGATCTTCTTCTTCGCCCCTGATGCGCCCGTATCACACACCTCCTGTGAGCGACTGCTGATGCATTCGCTTCATTCTCTTATTGTGTCTCTGCGGCTTTGTGCGAGGTCTTCTTTTCGACTCGAGATTGCCCTGCTTCGCCAACCCTGCTTCGCCAAGGCTACGCAGGGCAGGCGAGCACGATTACGATTACGATTACGAGCACGAGCACGAGCATCAGAGCTGTTCGCCGGGGAATCAGTGAAATCTGCGTAATCTGCGGTTAAGGCGGTTACTTATCGGCGGCGAGCTGTTTGAAGACGTGGGTGGCGGCGACTATGGTGTGGTGAATGTCGGTGTCGCTGTGGGCGGCTGAGAGGAAGGCGGCTTCGAACTGCGAGGGCGCGAGATAGATGCCTTCGGCAAGCATACCGCGGAACCAGCTGGCGAACAGCGCGGTGTTCGAGATCTTTGCCGACTGGTAGTCGACTACCGGCCGGTCAGTAAAAAACATGGTGAACATCGAGCCGAAACGGTTAGAGACGACCTTGAAACCAGCGGTTTCGGCGGCGGCGGCGAGGCCGGCTTCGAGTTTGCCGGCGCGGGCCAGCAGATGTTCGTAAAAATGCGGCTGCGACTTGATCTTTTTGAGCGTCGCGATGCCGGCAGCTACGGCAACCGGATTGCCGGCGAGGGTTCCGGCCTGGTAGACCGGGCCATCGGGGGCGATGTGCGCCATGATTTCGGCGCGACCACCATAGATGGCGAGCGGCATACCGCCGCCGACGATCTTGCCGAGACAGGTCAGGTCGGGGTAAACTTCGCTGAGATTGCTGACGCCGCCAAAACAGCTTCTGAAGCCGGTCATGACTTCGTCAAAAATCAGCAGCGCGCCGTGTTCGCTGCACAGCTTACGCAAAGCAGCGAGATATCCGTCAGCCGGGTTGACGACCCCGATATTACCGCAGACCGGCTCGACAATAACACCGGCAATCTGACCGGCATGCTTTTCGAAACTGGCCTGCAGCGCGGCGATATCATTGAACGGCAGCACCAGAGTACAGACGGCGATACTTTCGGGAATACCCGGGCAGCCGGGAATGGCAAGCGTGGCAACGCCAGAACCGGCTGAAACCAGCAGAGAATCGGCATGGCCATGATAGGCGCCGTCAAATTTTACGATGAGTGGCCGGCCGGTAAAACCGCGGGCCAGTCTTACAGCTGACATGGTGGCTTCGGTGCCAGAGCTGACGAAGCGCATTTTTTCAATAACCGGAAAAGCCTCGCGCACCAGATGCGCCAGCTCGGTCTCGGCCTCGGTAGGCGCACCAAAACTCAACCCGGAAGCGGCAGCGCGGGTAACGGCAGCAACGACATCAGGGTCGGCGTGACCGAGAATCATCGGCCCCCATGACCCAACGTAATCAAGATATTCACGCCCCTCGACATCAACGATTCTGCTGCCGGAAGCTTTTTTGATAAACAACGGACTGCCGCCGACGGATTTGAAAGCGCGCACCGGGCTGTTCACGCCACCAGGAAAAACCTTTTCAGCTGCCTTCAGGGCATCAGCGTTCATTTTGCGTCTTCCTCGAAATAGCGCATCGATGTTTTCTTGAGCTCTTTAACTGTTCGCAGTACCTTATATTGACCGAGCGAAAACCGCTGGAAAATATCGGCGATGATCTGCTCGAGTTCTTCTTCGCTGCGCGCATGAATCATGGTAAACAGATTATACGGCCAGTTCGGCGGGCATTCGCGCTCGTAGCAGTGCGAAACTTCGCGCATTTCGGCCAGCGCGGCACCGACTTCATCAACGCGATCTTCGGCGACCTGCCAGACGACCAGCGCATTGGCAGTATGACCGAGATGACCGGGCCGCACCGCAGCTCCGATTCGACGAATCAGACCTTCATCGCGACTGCGCGCGATAATTTTGAGCACTTCTTCCTCGCTGCAACCAACCTGGTTGGCTATGCGCTTGAACGGGCGGGTTTCGAGTTTAAAGCCATCCTGCAGTTCGCACAGGATCTGTCGGGTTTTGCTATCCATCAGCAGCTCCTAGTCGAGGTCTACTTTTACTTTAAAAAACTTCTTGGACGGAAACACCATGATCTCGTCGATGCCGGTTTCTTTCTTGATCGACGCAAAGATTTCATCACGCCGCTCGAGTGATGACGCGATGACGGTAAACCACAGATTAGGCCTGCCGTCGCGCAGATAATTGTGGGTAATTTCAGAAAACTGATCGAGGACTGCTGCAGCCTTGTCGACCTGTTCGGGCGCCACATGCATCGCGGCAAGACAGCCCTTGTAACCAAGCTTGCGACTGTCGAAAAATGGCCCAAGATAACGAATCGCACCGCTTTCGATCATGCGCGCGATTCGCGAAATCACCGAAACCTCGTCGAGCCACAGCTTATCACCGATTACGCGGTAAGGCTCAGAGTCGAGCGGGAAACTGCCCTGAAGCATCTGCAGTATTTCGCGATCTTTTTCGTCCATTCAGGTGTATCCTTTGCTTGATCTGTATTTGACCAGTAATATCTTCAGGTCGAAAGTGTACCAATGATACCGCGGTTTAACTTTCTTGACCAGCAGAATAGTTGCAATTTGGGTCAGACGCGAGAAAACTCCCCGTAACAGCGTATGCGCGGGCTCGACACCCTCCGCATACCCGATTGAACCGACAACGCCCGCAGATCCCGCTGAATTTTTCAGGTGTCCGCATGTCACGCAGCTCGGCACTTTCGCGATAAATCCTGCTCAAAGGCATTTTTCGAATATTGCCGACGACCAGATCGAAATAGCCGCAGGGCTTAACGTCACCGCGCCAGCTGACAAACACAAAACCGTTGCCGGCCATACAGCTGCGACCGCGACTGCCTGGGTCTTTACCCATAGTTGCCCGGATCTGCGCATACTGGGGAGCGCAGGTCACCTTGACCGGAATCGGCCAGCCGTCAGATTCTGCCGCGACATAACGCAGCGCCGCGTCAATCTGCGACTGTTCCATCTCGATTTCAGCTCCGGCGCCGGAAGCCCGCCCCATCGGCACGATGAAGAACAGATGCCAGCTCGCAGCACCAAGCGAAACGACCCAGTCCTTTATCGCTGCCAGCCGCTGATGGTTACCAGGCAACACCGTTGTATTGATCTGAAAAGACAATCCATGTTTTTTTATACGTTCGAAAGCTTGCAAAGCTTCGTGATAAGCACCTTCGACCCTGACAAAATGGTCGTGATCGCTTTCCTGTTCTGAATGCATGCTGAAGCTGAAATGTCTGATGCCGGCAGCGGCAAGGCTGGTCAGGCGCTCGTCGGTCAGCAGACGGCCGTCATTGCATGAAACCACAGGGCGATGCCCGAGTTTAACCGCATGTTCTGCGATCTGCTCAAGATCTTCGCGCAGCAGCGGCTCGCCGCCACTGAGAATGATAATCGACTTACCAAGCTCTGCCGCCGATTCAAGCATCTGCATCGCTTCGGCCGTAGTAAGTTCATCGGGGTCGCGCATGTCTACCGCCGAGGCACGGCAGTGTGGACAGGCCAGCGTGCAGGCACGTGTGGTTTCCCAGGCAAGAACACGCAGAAGCTGTGATTCATGGTTGGCCGAAGCATGCGGATGCGGCATCAGCTTTTTACCTCCTGCAGCCATCTCGCCACCTGCGGTGCAAAATAAGTCAGAATCAGGTCAGCGCCGGCGCGCCGCATGGCATAAAGGCTTTCGAGGGCAACCGCGCGTTCGTTAACCCAGCCCCTTTCAGCTCCGGCCTTGATCATCGAATATTCGCCGGAAACCTGATAAACCGCAATCGGGCACGCGAAGCTGTCGCGCGCCAGTCTGACCATGTCGAGATAAGCCAGACCAGGCTTTACCATCAGAATGTCAGCACCCTCTTCGAGATCGAGTTTGAACTCGAGCATGGCATCGCGCGAATAACGGAAATCCATCTGGTAGCCGCTGCGATCGCCCTTGCCCGGCGCCGACCCGGCCGCCTCACGAAAAGGCCCGTAAAACGCCGAGGCGTATTTGGCTGAATACGCCATGATCGGCAGATCAGCTAAACCATTGCTGTCGAGCAGGGTTCTTATCGCACCGATGCGGCCATCCATCATGTCAGAAGGCGCCACCATATCGGCGCCGGCCTGTGCGTGCGTTAGCGCCATGCGGGCGATGAGGTCTATCGAGCTGTCGTTGTCGACGCGGCCATCTTCGCTGATCAGGCCGCAATGCCCGTGATCGGTATAGGCGCAGAGGCAGACATCGGTGATCAGGTAAGCCTGCGGGCAATGCTGGCGAATATGTCGGATTGCGCGACAGACAACGCTTTCTGCATCGTAGGCCTGACTGCCGTGCGCATCTTTTTCTGATGGCACGCCGAACAGAATGAAGGCGACAACACCGGCGCGCATGGCGTCAGTAACCGGTTCGTGAATACGGTCTACCGGCCAGTGCTTCTGGCCAGGCATCGCAGAAATTTCGCGGGGTTCGTTCAGCCCATCGACGACGAAAAGCGGGTAAATAAGGTTTTCAGGCGATAGGGGCACATCTCTGATCATGCCGCGCAGGCGACTGTCAACCCGCAACCGCCGCGGCCGCTGCACAGGAAAACTCATGTTCTGCTCCAAAGTTTAATTTTAGAGCAGTCTACACAGATTCTCCAGCACTTTCAAGCCTGAGTATCACTCATCAAAACTGAGGGTTTCGCTGTCGAAGCGCATCATTGGAATGAGATCGTCGCCGGAAGACTCGTTAGAGGCAGAATCGAATCTGAGCAGCTCGATTTCGGGCTCGCCGGTTGAGTTGAGGTTGTCGTAGCTGACCTGCAGATCGCCTTCGGCAAAGCCGTTGTTGTCATCTTCTGCGCTGTCATCATCGTTTTCATCTTCAAATCCGACCGAATCGTCGTTGCGGGCCTGCAAACTGCTCTGGGAAATATTTTCGCCGCTGCCAAAAAAGAAATCGGTGCCAAGCTCGTTACTGAGAATATTAACTTCAGACTGCAACAGATCTGAGCTGTCGCCAAAACTCATACTCTCATCGTATAGAACCTGCTCGGTTACGCCGGGAGGTGGCGCTGACCGGCGACTGCTGATCTGCATCGGCAGAACATCGCTGTCTGATTGTGGTTTAAGCGGTATAAATTCGCTCTGGTCGAGATTTTTTGCTGCAATGACCGGTGCTTCGGCCTGATTGCCATGAGAAGCCGGCTCACCGCTGTTTCTGCCGCCAAGCAGAAAGAGAGGAAGTTTTTCGTCAGCTGCCGAGCGGGCCCGGCGCGATGCCATTTCTTCTCCGCTTTCGACCTTAACTGCCGGCGGCATGTTGCCGATGCCGGGGCGCGAGGCCTTTGCCATATCAGTACGCATTGCCGTCAAATCTTCTTTAGCCCGCAAAAACAGACCGCTGACCTGATTTCGCGCATAATTCGAAATCTGTGCCAGCGCTTTTTCCTGATTGTCAGGGCTGTGGTATTTAAGGCTTTCGGCAGCTTTTGCAATGAACCCGGTGATCATGTGAGTGAACTGCTGCGAAGCGTTGCGCACCTGTGAATCGCCGATCTGCACAGTGTTGTCGGTGCCTCTGACAAAATTATTGAGGGTATTGAGCTGCACGTAGATTTTTTCGCGTGAAGGGGTCGGCAGATTGATCAGCGGAAACTGCTTGACCGCGAAGTGATCTGAAAAGCGCAAGGTTTCACGAACAATCTTCTTAACATTGTCAAGACCCGAACTGACCTGCTCGTTGCTGCTCTGAACGTTGAGCAGCAGACCCTTGAACGCTTCGCTGTTCGACTGCGACACTCGCATGAGCTGTTTTGACATCTGCACCATCATATCGAGTGCCGGCAACGAAAGCGACGGAATGAGTTCGAGAGTTTCATAAGAGGTGCGCGCCAGCTGTGCCGTTCTTTCTGCTGCAACCAGATACTTTTTCAGATACAGCATCTGACTGATATTGGCGGCCAGCACTTCATCGACCGCGCGATCGAGGTTGTCGAGGGTTTCCTGGCCGGGAGCGGTCACAATGCGGTTAACGGCTATGAGACCCTGTCTGACTTTAACATTGACATCTCTGACTTCGCTGACAGCCATTGCGGTATTGCGAATGTTCTCGCGAAAAATCTGTGTTGCAATTACAAACAGTTTCTGCAGAATGTCACGCGCGGCTGCATCATTGTAGCGGCTGCTGATGGCGCGGCAGGCTTTTTCCAGCCGCTCACGCGACTGCATCCAGTGTGTCGAAGCGAAGTTGAAGGTATCGAGATTGCCGCCGGTGAGCGTTTGTTCTTCCACAGACTCGACCTGCACGGCGACGGATTCTGCCGGCGCCGCGGTCTGTCTGACAGGCGCAGCATTTCTGGCATTGCGCGAAGAATTACTCTGCACCAGCCAGTCAAGAGCACCGGCCTCGACTGGAACTCCTGCCATTACAGAGAATGCAGCACAGAGAAGGAATCTGCCGACCCGACGACGCGTGCGCTCAGACAGCGGCTGATCAGATTTCCCGCCTGTCGTCCCAATAGTCAATAAAGCGGACATAATGCCTCCTGCTACGAACACCTTTTTTTAGATCTATCGGCAGAGCAGGCATTTTTTTGCAGTCGTGCGGGTGACTTTTTTGTCGGATCGGGTTATATAAAGATTCATTGAGATCGGCGAAACCTGAACCAGTTTGGAGGTAATATGAAAAATCCGGTAGTCCTGGCGGCGCTTTTCATGAGCGGCTTTGCCCTCTTGCTGGCTGGCGCGGCGATGATGCTGATTTATACCAGTACCGTCGAAGAGGTTCAGATAATTTACAAGCAGCAGAATCACATAAACGAGTTGATCGACAAAGCCAGACTGCAGCAGGCCAGGGAACCTGACGATGACAGCATCAAAAAGAATCTGGAGAAGCTGCACATGGAACGGGTTCTGCTGCCACAGACCTGGTTTTTAGAGATGGAAATGGCTGAGAATGGCCCGATCAGCTTTATGATTAATGTTTTGGGGTCGGCTGAGGCGAGAAAGGAAAAACTGCGCCGCCTGGTGCTCGAGCGGGCCGCCAAAACAGATCTCGATGGCTGCCCGGAAGAATTCAAGCGGCTGTTCAGAATTTATGCGAGCCCGACCGGTTATGGCAGCGAAAGCCTGCAGAATCTGCGTGACTTTGCAGAAAAATACAGCGGCATCGACGACTTTAGTCTACCAGATGCAGCGCCGGCCGAAGAATCAGAATAGAACGCCTGAGCTTAACTCTCGCACAAGAGTTATCGCGTATAAACACGAAAGCCACCAGGTTATGGTGGCTTTCAACGGATCGGACGGGACTCGAACCCGCGGCCTCCGGCGTGACAGGCCGGCGTTCTAAACCGACTGAACTACCGATCCTTGCTTTCGGTGGGCGCTGACGGGCTCGAACCGCCGACCACCTGGGTGTAAACCAGGAGCTCTTCCAACTGAGCTAAGCGCCCTTGTCACGATGACGTCGTTCATTGTAGCATTAACTTTCGGGCCTGTCAACAAAAAATGTACGGTTTTGTCAGAAAGTTACGACTTTCTGTACCTGGTTGATAGCCTCGAGCAGGTCGAAATGGTTTGCCAGCTTGCCGGCGCGCATTTCCCCCTTGAGATTGAACTTTTCGAGAGCGTGCCCGGCCACGAGAACGCGCACGCCAAGACGTTCAATTTTGTTTATGGTTGGCAGCAGAGGACTGCCTTCGACACAGGCCTTAACCGCGCCGTTCCAGAACACGAGAGTTCGCGGCACCAGTTCGCTTTCAGAGAGAGTTACCAGGGTATCCCGGAACGAGGCCTTGCCAAGATCGTCGTTCTCACCAATGTACAGGCGGGTAAACATCATCAGATAGTTTGACAACTTGGCAGAAGGCACCCAGACGCGTTTTTCGAAATAGACGCCTTCGAAGTAGCTGGGGTCGAATTCGGTTCGCTGACTCAGAGGGCTGCTTCCTTAATGTGTAATTTTGCATATTATAACTTATTTGACCGACTTTGACCAGCCATCATGGCAAGCCGCAGCAATTCTCGGTCAAAATCAACCATCATTCTGTGCGAGCCCGCTCGTCGCCCTGTGTATCTTCAGCGAAGCAGGGACCAGGCGAAGCAGCTGAATACATCTTTTTACGCTTTTGCCGGATCCTGCGACCGCGCTTCGCTCCGAGCAGAATGGAGAACAAAGAGAACTTTTTTGTACTGGACATATTGTGTGAAAATAATTAAATATGGGAATGCTTGACACAGTATAGCCTCTATGCTAATGTCATGCTACGGGTGTTTGCTGGCCCAGCCAAACCGGTACAGACAAAGCCCGCTGAGAACGAAATTGTAGACACCCTTCATGGATTCGCGAAAGGAGACTTGTTTAAATGTTGAAACGTATCTCGATTTTTCTGAGCGTTCTGCTTCTTGTATCGGTGGCTTTCAGCGCCACAGCCCAGGAGAAGGTGCTCCTGCAGTACAACCCGGCTGCCGGCACTACCGCCAAATACAAGATGAACATCCGTGGCAATACTATTGTCACTGCTTATCAGAGAGCCCAGAGAACCAATCTCGAAACTGCCATGATCATTGAGCAGAAGGTTACCGGTGTTGACAAAGACGGCAACATCGACATGGCCACCACCATTCTCGATGGCACCATCACTGTAAACAACACCCCCACACAGCTCCCGAACATCGGCCAGATTATCAGCGTTAAAATGGCCAAGAACGGCGAAATCCTTTCTTCTACCGGCATGGATCAGCAGGGTGGCAACTTCAACCAGATGCAGATCAAATTCCCCAACAAGCCCGTAGGCGTTGGCGAAAACTGGACCTCAAACATTCCAGCCAATCCGCAGCTGCCGATCCCGATGAACGTAAAATACACCGTTATGGGCTTTGAAAAAGTCGGCGGCGAAGATTGCGTTAAGCTGGCCTCTGAAGTTTCTACCGCTCAGGGCGCAGCCGGCAGCATCAACCTCGATGTTAAAGCCAACGGCAACATCTGGTTCGCCTACAAAAAAGGCATCATGATCAAGAACGAAGTAACTTCCAACATGCTGATGGTCATGGAAAACGACCTGGGCGCCGGCAAGAAGGAAAAGATCGAAACTCGCATGAATCTCAGTCTCAACATGGGGTTGACTAAATAATAAAAGGTACCTTGACGCATCAGGATTCCATTCTTATAATCTTATACAAGATACAAGAAGGTCTTTGAAAAACCTAACGGAATCCAGTAATCAAGCGTATTTCGAACGCAAATTCGTTTGATGTTCGTACAAAAATTCGAAACTGGAGCTCCGCTTACCCGAGCGGAGCTTCTTTAATACCCGATACTTACCCGAGTATCAGTGTGTTACCTACCTACCCATCATTTCAAATTTCGAAAGGAGGAAGGATCAAGTTTCTATTTGGTTCAGATCCTTACAGGAGGAAGTATTATGAGGTTGAAACGTAGTTTCATGAAAATGCTCGCGACAACCTTAGCCGTAGTCATGTTCCTTACGGCCTTCGGATCGGCAACTGCTCAGGCAAGCCTGTTCTCGAAGATCAAGGACTCGGTTAAGAACAATCCGGTCAAGACGGCTCTTGCTGGTGTTGCAGCGGTTGGTGGTGCAGTTCTTGCAGCTCCATACATTGCAAGTGCAGTAGGATTCGCATCTGGAACGGTTGCAGGCGTAGCTGGTGGAGCGACAGCAGCAGTAGCAGGCGCCGGAGCCGGTATTGCCGGTATCGGTGCTACTATCTGGGGCGGCATCTCAGCTGCAGGTGGATTTATTACAGGCGCTCTCGGTGCAATCGGTGGCGCAATCGGCAGTGTATTCTCTGGCATCGCAGGTTTCATCGGTGGTATCATCGGCAGCCCGCTCTTCATCCCGGCCCTGTGTCTGGTTGGTGCAGCAGTCGTTGGTTATTTCCTGTGGAAACGCTACAAACGCCAGAATCAGACTATTGGCAACAGCAACAATCTGCCGTCAGTATCTGTATCAGCTCCTTCGAGCGAAATCGTCGTCAGCCCGAACGTAGGTGCGCCAGTTCCTTCAGTGGCACCGGCTGCTGAAATTCCGGTTTCCGCGCCAACAGCTTCAACAGCACCGGTAACGGCTTCAGTTGAAACCCCGGCAGAACCGGCTCCGTCAGCCAATGCCTCTACCGCCCTGAAGAACGCTCACGCTGAATACATCAAGGCTTACAACAAGTACATCAACATGGTTACCAATATCGGCGGCAGTGAAAACCCCGATGAGGAACTCAGATCTAATCTGCTTCGCACCGATACTCAGAAAGCTCTCAATGATTATCGTGAAGCATACAACCGCTACGTAACTCTCCTTCGCCAGAGTAATTCGAAGTAGCTTTACGTAAAAAAAGCCCGGGTCTTCAGGACCCGGGCCTTTTTTATTCTCTGAAAACCGTCACCGAGGAACTTCAGACACGCTCAAGATAAAAGCCATGCCAGTCGCCATCAGTGATTTCGCGGTTCAGCCGCCAGCCGTTGTCGGCAAAAGCCTTTCTGACAGCTGCCGCGTTCGTTGAATTGACCCCGGAAAAAACACCCCAGGCGCCGGGCCGGACCCACTTCGACATCAGCGGCAGATATTCGATGATAACCGGTGACGTAATGTTGGCAATCAGGCCTTCAGCTGGCAGAGCGGGCGTAAAGTTGGCAAGGTCTGAGCAGAGCATCTGCAGACGATCTGAGATTCCGTTCAATGCCGCATTTTTACGCATATTTTCGACAGCAGCGCCTTCGATCTCTACTGCAATACCGCCGCTGGCTCCACGCTTCATCATGTAAAAAGCAAGAATGCCGCTGCCCGCTCCGATATCGAGAAAATAGCTGCCACCGATTTCGAGCAGCTCCAGCAGCTGCAGACACAATCTGGTAGTCTCGTGCGTGCCGGTACCAAAAGCCATGCCCGGATCGATAAGAATAGTGATACCCTTGCTTTCGTCTGGCAAAGGCTCAGCCCATGGCGGCCTGATTACAATTGAGCTGCCAACACAGATCGGCTTGAAGTGCTCTTTAAATCCGAGCATCCAATCCTGATTATCGGCGTATTCTTCGCTGCCGAGGCAGGTCGATGGCAGCTCAAAATCCTGCAGCCATGCGATAATTTCGCTCTCTATCGCAGCTGTATCCTGCTCGATGGTCGATGCGATGAAGCTGACGATGGTTTCGCCGGTAAGCACGAAATCGGTTTCGCCCTTCCCTACCGCATCACGGATCTGTGGGCTCGAAAACGCAGACAGGCCAAGCCTTTCGGCAAGGCCGAGAAGAGGTTCTTCGAGATCAGATGGAACAGTCAGATTGAATCTTTTGAGCACAGATCATCCCTTTTTGTTGATGCGGGTTATGCGCCCTTCGACCTTTTCGATGAGCAGCTTGTCGTCGCCGGCAATTTTTTTGATCTGCACCAGAACCTCTTTGGCGCGAACCGGCTGGCCCATGGCTTCGAGTGCATCGGCCTTGCCGAGCATGGCAAAACGGTCATTCTCGTCAAATTCGGTGAGAACCTGGTCGAAAGTGCGTAAGGCTCTGTCGTTGAGGCCGACCTCAAGAAACATGCGGCCGAGAACGTTGATCGAATAGACATCGTCCGGCTCGAAATTGAGAGCAAACATCAGATTGTAAATGGCATTGGGAAAGTCGCGCTTTTCCTGGTAGGCTTTGCCAAGATTGTAGTAGGCGAAAGCGTAATCTGGTTGCGCCTCGACAGCCTTTCTCAGATAGATGATGCCGTCATCGAGGCGTCCCTGCAGTACCAGCAGTTTGCCCATATTGCTCAAAACAAAAGCATCGTCGGGACTCAGGTTAACCGCCATGGCGAACTGCTCTTCGGCTTCGCTATACATGCCCTTGTCAAGATATATCATGCCGAGGTTCTTGAGAATTGAAACCTTATCGGCATCATACTGCAGGGCGGCACTGAAATGCTCGCGGGCCGCCTCTACCGTTGAGGTTTCGAGGCAGATGCGCCCGATGTAATAGTGCGCTTCGCTGTTTTTAGCGTCGATCGCCAGCACCTGGTTGAGATGGCCCTGAGCGGTGACATATGAGCCCTCTTCGATGGCAATGCGACCCAGCAGAATCATCGCCGAAACATTGTTGGGCTCGCGTTTGAGAATCTCTTTCGAAAGACGCACAGCCGCTGCAGTATCGCCGATTTCGAACATGACGGTAGCCAGGCTGACCTTGTTGTACATATCGTTCGGGTTGCTCTGCAGACTCTTTTCGAGAATCTCGATACACTTTTCGTAATCGCGCTTCATGCGATAGGCAAGTGCCAGCGAGTTTACCGCATAGCGGTCGGAAGGATTCATCTTCACCGTCTTTTCAAGGGTCTCTATCGCCTTATCGACGTCACCCTGCTCGAGATAAGTGTTGCCAAGAAGGTAGTTGGTATAGAGATCCTCTTTTTTGACTTCGAGACAGCCGGCCAGCAAGGCTTCGGCCCCGGTGAAATCGCCCTGTTCCTTGAGCACCATCGCGAGTTTGTTCATGGTATAGATGTCGTTCGGCTTCAATTTGAGAGCTGTTTCGAGAAGAGTTCTCGCCTCGTCAAGGCGGTTTTCCTTGAGAGCTTCGCTTCCCTTTGTATAGGCTTCCTGAAAATCCATGGCATGACTCCTTCTCTTGTTACGTGCAGGCAGCTGCCTGCAAACCTGTTCAACCGGGCCGGTCGAACGGCGAATTTATACTTCTATGTCAAGATCTGCTTTCAATGCGGTCAGCGAGGCGACAACCTGCCGCCGCACCATCGGGTCTTTGTCGGAAAGGGCTCCGACAAGTGGCTCGACCCCCTGAGCCATACCGAGACGCCCAAGGGCGTAGGCGGCTGAAGCGCGCATGTTGTTCTCAGGGTCCTTGATCATGCGCGACAGCAGCTCAAACACCTTAAGATCACCATATTTGCCCAGAGCAATGAGAATGTTCGCCTTAACCCGGTTGTCCTGCTCTTCAACCAGCAGATTGAGAAACTCGTAAACCCGCTTGCCACCGATAGCTTCGAGAGCTTCGACCGCGTTGGCCTTTACCCTGCGGTCATCCGAGCGCAATTTCTCGGTGAGAATAGCAATATGCTCCTCACTGCCGACCTTACCGAGAACAGCAATCGCCCTCGACAGAACTTTCGAGTCGGTCTCGCTGTTAACCGCGCTTTCGACAAAACTGCGCACACGATCTGGGGATACGCGTTCGATGACATCCATAACATGATAACGCACGTCAGCATCGGCATCCTTGAACCATTCAAACAGTGTTTCGGGGGCAACCTGTTCGGTAGAGGCCTTGAGAATTCGCAATATCATGATTTTGGTCCAGGAGGTGGCAGTCGGGAAAATGCTGACGAGTTCTGAAATTTCCTTGTAATTACCGACGACATAGGCATTCATCCGCCCCTGCTCGGTCGAAAGCACTTCCAGCTCGTCGAAATTTAGCACGTCTTTGAGCAGAATGTCGATTTCGAGGCTGGCCAGCACTTCATCGCTGTCCTGAACCCGGGCCAGGGTTCTGAAATCACCAAAACCATCACCGATGAGCGAAGTCGCACCTTCCTTGTCTCCGGCCTGTCCACGCACCATTTCCATGGCATGCATGGTCAGTTTCGGTGAGAACGGCAGATCCTGACGGCGGCCAAGATCGCGGGCCGCAAGACGCGCTGCATTGAGAGCCTTGAGCAGAGAATCGTGACGACTGGGGCAGGTAAACAGCACCAGAACGCCCGAAGGAAACAGCTGCATGCTGACATTCTGTCCGGGCTGCACGATACGCCGCAGAATTGCGAAACATTCCTGAACTCCAGCAAAGATGCGACTGCCTTCAACACGCGAGATGGCTTCGTCGATGCCGCTGAAATAGAGAAACAGCGAGACGGCGAACAGCTTTTCACCGTTCTTTTCGTTACCGGAAAGTGCCTTGAGCGTTCGTTCGACAATGCTGCGACTGACATACTGCTGCAGGCCTTTTCCGACCATGTCTCTCTCTTTCATGCTCATGATCATGAAATTGAAAGCGTGTGCCAGCTGACCGAATTCGTCGTTACGTTCGATATAGATGTTCTGCCGCAGATCGCCGGCTGTAGCCTGTTCCATTGCCTGAATGAACCAGGAGATTTCTTTAGAGATACGGCGCGAGATCAGATTCATCAGAAACATCATCAGCACCAGAGCCAGCAAAAACAGCAAGGCAAGCCGATCGCGAATCATCGCCAGTGGTTCATAACGGTTACTGCTGCGCAGACTGACCTTGAGCGTGCCCACGCGCAGACGCCCGTTCAAAACAGGAATCAGCGCTTCAAACATGTCCTGGTCATCGAGCCGGAAAATTACCGGCTGATCAGAATTCAGACTCTTGAGATAGTTCTGATCTTCGGCGACATTTGTGCCGGTCATCGTCGGATCAGAGTGAAAAATCACGCTTTCATCGCGGATCAGCGCGATAGAAGCAAAAACATCATCAGTTGCCACGATGCGGCTGGATTCACGCAGATCTTTGTCTTCGCCGGTTTCGATCAAACGCAGGGCAGAGGGCACCAGCATTTTAGAGACGTAAAGAGAGTGCCGGAGAAACGAATCGCGCCAGTTCTGCTCATACCAGCGGTGCAGCGTGACCCGAGAAGCCATGAAAAGCAGCAATATCAAAAGAGCAGAGCCGCCGAGAAGAGTATGCTGCAGATTTGAGGCATGATGCTTTCTTACGAACCAGTAAGCCGCCAGAGCCAGCAGAACCAGCGAAAACAGCAAAGTGTTGCGAAAGCGAATCTGTGCGACTCTCTGTTCTTCTGCGTCTCTGAAAAAGCCGACCCGTAGCACCACTTTTTTGCCGTTGGCGGTGACCAGCGGAATGGCTGCTTCGATAAGCGAAGCAGTGCGCGAAGTATCTTTGAACGGAATGAGTTTAAGATGAGGGGTTTTGAGCGCCTCTTCTTCGATTTTTTCGAGAACTCCGACCGGCATCGAATAGTTTTCGGCACGCGCCAGCAGGGCGCCGTCAGATTGTTGAACGGCAGCGTAGGCAATCGCTTCTTCAGCCAGCAGGTTAGACAGGCGCGGCGACAGGTCGAGACGACGGTCAAGCAGATCGATAACCTCACGCGCCAGCATCTTAACCAGCATCACCCGCCGATTATCGAAACGTGACTCGACTTCTTCGACTTCAGCCACTGTAAAATAATAAGCAAAACTGCTGATCGCGACAATGGTTATCAGAACGAGAATGCGCTCAGGCAGTCTTGAATCGCGCAGAAATTTCATGGCTTTTCAGGCCCGCTTTCACTTTTGATCATACGAACGAAATGGGCAGCAATTTCGGGGTCGAACTGGCTGCCAGAGCAGCGTTCGATTTCGTTCAGTGCCGCCTCGATGCTCATTGCCTTGCGATAAGGGCGGTCAGTCGTCATTGCGTCAAAAGTATCAACGACGCTGACAATACGGGCAAGCAGCGGTATACTTTCGCCGCTCAGGCCTTCCGGGTAGCCCTTACCGTCATATCGTTCATGATGATATCTGATGATCGGCACGATCGATTCAAGAAACTCGACTTTACCCATGATGCGCACGCCCAGATCGGGGTGCGATTTGATGATCTCGAACTCTTCGTCATCGAGCCGGCCAGGCTTGTTGAGAATGCCTTCATGAATACCGATTTTGCCGATATCATGCAGCAGACCACCCAGCTTGATCTTTTCGACTTCTTCTTCGGGCACGCCACAATGCCGCGCCAGCCGGATCGAAAGTTCGGTAACCCGTTCAGAATGACCGCGGGTATAGCTGTCTTTGGCGTCAATCGCACTGGTCAGTGCCGAAAGAGTATCGATGTAGGCCCGTTGCAGGTTTTTGAAGAGGTCGGCATTTTGAATGACGAATGCCACCTGACTGCCGAGAATTTTCAGCAGATCGAGATCTTCGGGGCGATAGGAAAAATTGCCACGTTTGTTGGCGACCTGAATGACGCCCAGCAGCCGATCGCGCGGCTTGAGCGGCAAGGCGAGGGTGTCTTTTAGAACCGTTCCCGCAACTTTGCCAACTTCGCTCTGACTGAATTCATTGGTAGAAAGGTCGGTGATGATATAGTGCTTTTCTTCAGCCCGTATGCTCTGAATGAGCTGAGTATAGCCATCTGGGCAGTTTTCTGCGAACTTCAGAGTTGCGTCTGTCGACTTGAGATAAGTGTAATAAGGCCGCGCATCTTTTTCGTGCAGCAGAAAAAGACAGGCAATGTCGCTGTCAGTGCCGTCACAGGCAATCGACAGAAATTTTTCGACAAGTGGCTGCAGCTCAATATTTGAGACAATTTCTTTACCGAGAATGAAAACATTGCTCAGAACCAGCAGGCGCTTGAACATGCGCTCGTAAAGGATGGCGCTTTCGAGCGAAGCTGCAGCCTGAGCTGCCAGAATCGGCAGAATTTCACAGATGTTGTCAGGGGCATCGGGGGTAAGCCGCAGACCAATGACGCCGAGCATGCGATGACGGCGCACCAGCGGCAGCAGAATGAAATCCTCGATGGTCAGCATTTCGGCTTCTGATTCCTGCCAGCGCGAATATTCCGCCTTGAACTGCTGGCGGATTTTTTCCATCTTTTCTTCAAGGATCAGGTTACTGATACGTACATCGAGATCAGAAGGATCTTTGCCGGCCAGAGAGAAAAAAGACGACTCAGCCTTACACAGTACCAGCGCCTTTTTGAGTATCGCCTTGAGCAGCGAATCGAGTTCGATGAAAAACCCGGTCTCGTCAAGAGTCAAAAGCTCCTGAATCTGCCGCTTGAGCATGCTGTTTTCACGCTGCAGCGATTCTTTGCTGATGCTGCTGCCGCCGGGATTTATCCAAGATATGTCAAACATGCTTGCGATTTTACCATGATGTGAGGCTAAAAACAATCTTAACCGGCAATTCAGCCGGCAAAAACAACAAAAGTTTACCCGATAACCAACCTGACAAACATGTCAGACGCAGGAACTCCAGCGCGGAGCGCTCAATCACGTCTGGTGATGCGGCCTTCGTTGGCCAGACGCAGCGGTGCATCGGCGCTGTGCCGGGCAACATATTCACTGACAACATCACGCTGCTGACGACCATATTGCAGCTGACGCCCCTTGCGAAATGTAGTAAAATTATCGCCGCCATCGGCCAGAAAGTTGTTGGTACACACTGAATAAAGGCGGTCCGGATCGACCGGCGCGCCGCCGATCATGAAAGAATCGAGAGCGTAGTTTCCATCGGGACGCCTGGAAAATTCGTAGCTGACACCGGCAACCTGCAACAGTCCTCTCTGCAGGCTGGCAGAAATACGGAGCAATTCTTCGATCTCACTGCCGGTGAGCTGCATCATTACCATCTGGTTATCAAATGGCATCATGCTGAACAGGTCGCCAACCGAAAAATCACCAGCCTGAATGCCGCTCTGAATGCCACCACTGTTGTGAAAAGCGATATCGCAACCGCTTTCTTCCCGCATGGCATCTGTGATCATGTTGCCGATCGGGCATTCGCGGTCCCACTGCTGCTGATAATCTGCGGCGAATTCACCGATATAACGATCGCGAGCTTCACGATTCTCACGGGTAATTACATCGACAACCCTGGCAACTTCGGGGTCGGCAGTGATTTCGGCGTGATTGACCGCCAGGCGACGGCCTTTCCATGAAACAATACGTACCGGAGCTGGAGTGATTTCGAGATCGAGAATATCGACTTCTTTCGACTGGTTATAGCCGCTGACAGTTTTAATCACGACTCCATCGCGGCGAACGGCCGGTGGCGCATCGATGTCGAAATCGACCATAACGCAGATATCCGGTGCGGCAGAAGCTATCGCCCGCCATTCATCGGCTTTGATGCGATCCTGGTTATACATGGTAAGAAGCACGACAAGATCGGCTCCGGCTTTGCGCATCGCATCGATCTGCAAACGCAGAGGTTCGGCTGGAACCGCGAAGTCAAGTCCTTCGATATTGCTTAGAGCAGTTAAGGTCGGGGTCGAAGGTGGTGTCAATCCAACCACTCCTATTTTGAGCCCTCCGCCGGGATTGAAGAAAAGGCCCGGTGAAAGATAAGCCGGCGCCCGCTCACTCTCGACCTCAGATACATTCGAGCTCAAAAAACTGAATTCAGCCTGTTCGGCCAGCTCGGCCAGACGGCTTTGACCATAGGTGAATTCAATATTACCCACCAGCATGGCTTCGATGCCAACTGCATTCATTATTCTGACTATGGCTCCACCACGGGTAAAATAGGCATCGGCAGTGCCAGAAATTTCGCTGCCGATCGAAAACAGATTATATGGGCTGCCCTCGAAAGATTTAACCACATCTTTGATTACAGCGGCGATACCGGCCGCACCGCCCATGCGCTTGCCCTGATAAGGCTTGAACTTGGCCTTGAAAGGACGGATGCGCCCCTTGCTCATACCGGTCAGAACGAGATGGTAACGCCGGTTCGGGTTGGGATACATCAACCACAAAATCGTGATGATTACGGAAAGAATCGAAGCCGCCAGAAACAACTGGCTCAGGCTGAGTTTATTTGTATTTTGACTGTTCATGCTGTCTTATTCTAGAGCCCGGGCAGGCGCAAAGCAACGTTTTTTTTGCATAAAAAAACCGCCTCTTGCGAGGCGGTTTTTCAGGGTTCGATTAGAATCCTTCGATTTCACCAAATCTCTTTTCGTAAGCTGACTTTTTGTCTTCAGTTACGTGACCGGCACCGTGTTTTACGCTTTCTTTCACGCGATCGATTACGTCTTTGATCAGTCTGCGGCTGTCGGCGTCGAAAGTGTTCATCTTGTAGGTGAAGAAGGTGAAGTATTCACCGGTTTCACCGTTGTTGCGATGGAGATCCCAGGCGATTACTCTGACCAGAAGCCTGGCATTGGTTTCGCGCAGGTCGTAGGTATTGTTGAGACCTTCAGTTACGTTTACTGAGTAGCTCATTTCAGGATTGGCAGTTCTTCTGAAGTCGGTGATCTCGCCAGACTGTCTGACCAGGTCGTTCATCAGCATGCCCATGGTTCTCAGAGAAATTTCGGCCTGCTCGCTCTGACCAGCCTGACCAGCCTGACCAGCCTGTTCGCTCTGCTCGCTCTGACCAGCCTGTTCAGATTCTTCACCCTGACCGGTCTGACCTGACTGACCAGCTTCTTCGCCGGGCTGTTCTTCACCAGGCTGAGCTTCGCCTGCATTGCCTTCGGCTTCATCGCCGGGTTGTTCTTCGCCGGCATTACCTTCAGCTGTATCGCCAGGCTGTTCTTCACCAGGAAGTTCGGGGAGAACCGGATCTTCGGGCGCCGGAGTTTCAGGAGCCGGTGTTTCGGGAGCCGGTGTTTCGGGAG
>JAKJFO010000350.1 GCA_022704885.1 Candidatus Rifleibacteriota bacterium
TCCCTTCCATGCGTTCAACCGCATGAATGAACTGCGCAACTCTGGCGATACGACCACGATCGACCCGGAAAACTTCGAACGGGTTGCGACGCGGAGCGCTTTTTCCCAGCTCTGAGAAAACTGCGGGCACCATGGTACGGTAACCGATGGCTTTGAGGCGTTCCTGTGACTGTTCAGCCATCTGAGTCTGCGGAAAACGCTCGATGCAGCTGCGGTAAGACGCCGCGGCGTCAGATTTTCTGCCGAGATGTTCGTTGATCACGCCAGTTACATAGAGAGCTTCAGGGATCAGATGCCAGTTACCCGGCAGGTCGTAAACCGCCAGAAAGTCACGGTATTCATTCAAAGCCTGCCAGTAATCCTGCAGATTGGCGCTGCAGTAGCCGCTCATATAAGAAGCTTCGCGGCGCACATACTCTGAGGTACTGCTGCGGGCCAGCGACCTGAAAAGATCGCGGGCGGCATTGATATTATTATTGTTCAGCAGGTAATGGGCACGGTGCAGCTCAGGATCAGAAGAACCGGCGTTATACTGAATACCCATCTGTGCCAGCAGCAGATATGAATGCGGGCGCAACTCGTCGGTCAGAGGGATTTTGCTTACCAGCAGACCGTAAAGCAGGTCTTCAACGCTGGCCCATGGATTGCCATCGAGCTGATAAGCATAGCGCCGGCCATTCTGGTCTTCGCGCCAGCTCCAGCCGTCGAGCGGGTAAACGATGCGGCGGCCATCGCGACCTTCGGTCCAGGTCCAGCCGTTGAGGGGGTAAATCACCCGCCAGCCATCGCGACCTTCGGTCCAGGTCCAGTTGTCGAGAGGGTAGACAATGCGACGGCCATCACGGCCTTCGGTCCAGGTCCAGTTGTTGAGGGGGTAGACAACGCGGCGGCCATTCCGGCCTTCGGTCCAGGTCCAGCCGT
>JAKJFO010000351.1 GCA_022704885.1 Candidatus Rifleibacteriota bacterium
TGAGATTTCTTCGGGTGATAAGACAACCTTCGAATTGAAAATTTCTTTGGATGTCGCTTCGAATGGAACGGAAGCAAACCTCTAAATGAAGTGTCATTGCGAGCGTTAGCGAAGCAATCTCCACATTTAATGGTGAATTCCCTTTATATGGGTGGCAATCAATACTGTGTCTACATCATGACAAACAAGCATAAAACCACGCTGTACACAGGCATGACCAATAACCTTATCCGCAGGGTGCTTGAACACAAGAAACTCGAAACCAAGGGCTTTACCCATCGATATAACCTGGAGTATCTCGTTTTTTACGAAATCACCAATGATATTGAAGCGGCAATTTTCCGGGAGAAACAGATTAAGGGTGGTCCAAGATCCAAGAAAATCGCACTAATTGAAGAAATGAACCCGGAATGGAAAGACCTTTCTCGGGATTTAATGAATGCGGATTAATACACTCTTTCAGAAAAGGGTTTGATTTAAGCAGGAGATTGCTTCGTCGCTTCGCTCCTCGCAATGACAAATGATATAAAGGGAGTGGCGTTAGTTTTCGTGCTCGTTGCAACGAAACTCGATATTGGAAGGTCAAATTTGTTCGGAGGAAATATAATAACTTTTGCGCTTGATTCACATAAGCAAGAATCACACGATCCCATACTTGTTTATTCTTCCTATGCGTTCATCTCCCCCAGTTCATACAGCACCAGCGCCGGCGCCAGGATGGCAGCGGTCTCCATGCGCAGCACGCGCGGCCCCAGCGAGATCATCCGCGCGCCTGAGCGGATCATCTCCTCCACTTCCTCCGGCGCGAATCCGCCCTCCGGCCCGGTGAACAGCCCAACCCGCGCGGGTTTGTTTTCAGACAGCACATCTTTTATGCTTTTCTGTTTTTCATGCACCCAGCATGC
>JAKJFO010000352.1:0-264 GCA_022704885.1 Candidatus Rifleibacteriota bacterium
GCGGGATGTGACGCCTGAGGCCACATTGGCTGTGGTGGAGAGACTCGTGCCGGGCATCCCTGAGGCAATGCGGGCAGAAAGCCGCAAGATAACCGACCGGGCGATGCTCTCTCGCGCGCAAGCCGGCATACGCGGGCGGACGCTGATTATCAATTTCCCAGGCAGCCCGAAAGCGGCAGTGGAGTGCCTGCAAGTGGTCTTGCCGGTGTTGGACCATGCCGTCGAAACTTTGCGCGGGGAAGCTTACGAGTGCGCCCAAACCTG
>JAKJFO010000352.1:274-800 GCA_022704885.1 Candidatus Rifleibacteriota bacterium
TTCCTCAACCTGAAATAATCGGACAAAAAAAGTTCCTGCACTGTGTGCAGGATGACATAGGATTCTTCAACGCGATCGAGCACCAGCGGCTGAAACAATCCCCATGTTTGCTTGCAGGGGGATCGCTTCGCTTTGCTCGCGATGACAAACAACAAGTCATTCTGAGCGAAGCGAAGAATCTCCGTTTCGCGTCAATCGATCTAAAGTGTGAAGCCTGTGCCCGTGAGGGCATAAAAAGGGGAGACAACCTTGCTCATCGCGAAGGCGCGGCAAAGGCTGCGGCAATCTGCCTGATTTCTTCCAGGGGGATCGCTTCGCTACGCTCGCGATGACAATTCTCGTCATTGCGAAGGAGCACCAGCGACTGAAGCAATCACCCCGTTTGCTTGCAGGGGGATCGCTTCACTTGCGAAAATAAACACTTTGGCACCAGCATTATCAGCTGCCGGGCGCTCAAGAGGTGGTCTGTGCCGCGCTGCTCAGCTCACACAATCCAGCCGCCGCCCAAAACCTGTTCGCTTTGATA
>JAKJFO010000353.1 GCA_022704885.1 Candidatus Rifleibacteriota bacterium
ACAACGCAAAACCGGTATTAAAACCTTATCTCCTCTCAAAAACCACCACGCTTCTCGGTGACACCCGACAGTATCCATAGGGTTGCCCTACTTGCTTTCCCGGCTCGGCAATGTCGTCTGGTGATGGCTTTGCCGTGTCGATAGCACAGTACCACAATCTCCCGGCAGGGTCAGGAAGCGGAATGCTTAAGCTCTCCCCTGACATGTTCAGGACAATATGAAGGTCTTCTTCATCAACCCTGACTGCTCCGAGGGTGAAGGCCAGAACCTGCGCGTCGGGATCTTCCCAGGCAGGCTCATAAAGCTTAACCCCATGCCAGGTAACATCAGGATAGGTTGACCCTGGTTCACGGGTCCCTTTCAGAAACCTCTGGTGCATAAGACAGGGATGGCGCTTGCGGAAAGCAATCATCTCCCTAACAAAACGGAGCATATCGCGGTTTCTGCTCGTAAGACTCCAGTCAAACCAGGATATCTCGTTGTCCTGACAATAGGCGTTGTTGTTACCTTTCTGCGTCCTCAGCACCTCATCCCCGTAAAGGAGCATGGGGATTCCCTGACTCAAAAGCAGAATGGCCATGAAGTTCCTGGTCTGCCTTTGCCGCAGAGAGGTGATCCTTTCATCATTGGTCTCTCCTTCTACCCCACAGTTCCAGCTAAGGTTGTCATTCGATCCATCCTG
>JAKJFO010000354.1:0-400 GCA_022704885.1 Candidatus Rifleibacteriota bacterium
CCGTGTAACCCATTTTTTCTGAGATTGAAGGGTTTGCAGAAATTTCGGTGCACCACCCGCTATTTGAGCCACAACAGCTGCCACCATTTTTGGCAATCGAGCCATAGGTTTTAGCAACATTTTTTCTGATTTCAGCAAATTTTAATTCAGGCATTGGGGAATAATCCTTTCAAATCTTTTTCAATGAACATTCTGATCTGATCACGAACTTTTCGATAACAATCGAGTTTTGCATCAACGTCGCTCTGTTCTTTTGCCATGGCCGGAGGATCGTCGAATGGAACGTGAACGACCTTTGTTATGCCCGGAAAAATCGGGCAGCGTTCGTTGGCATTGCCGCATACGGTAACTACAAGGTCGAACCGCATATCAGGCAGCTCACCCAGCAGCTTTGAGGAAT
>JAKJFO010000354.1:419-666 GCA_022704885.1 Candidatus Rifleibacteriota bacterium
CGGCTTCCTTCATGACCTGAATTGCATTCTGATTCATACCGTGTTTTTCAACACCGGCAGAAGACGCATCGAGCCAGTCGCAATGAAAATGTCTTGCCCAGCCCTCAGCCATCTGGCTGCGGCATGAATTGCCTGTACATAGAAATAAGATTTTCTTTTTCATTTTTTTAAGCATTCCTTGGCTTTGCAGCCATTGTCCAAAATTTGCCTCATTTTGAGGATGTCAGAATTTAAGTCCTTTTCATTC
>JAKJFO010000355.1 GCA_022704885.1 Candidatus Rifleibacteriota bacterium
GAACTCGGATAGACACAGATGAACAGCGAAATCTGGTTTTAGCAGGCCGAAGAAAAGACGGGCCAGGAGAGTAGAGGCAGAATTCATGGCAAAACCATGAACCTGCCCCCCTCGTGAAACCGGACGTGCGGATTTCCCGCATCCGGCTAACCCAATGATGTCGCCCTGAGGTTACGCAGGCAGTTGTACGATTATTTCGTCATAAGTAAATTAAGCCCATTCGCTCAAAATGCTTATAATAGGTAACCCCTTCCGGGGGTCGAAAAGGTCGCTGGCTGCGACGCTTTACATGACTCGTGAGTCGCCGACGCACAAAACTGTTAATCTCACCAAATGCCAGTCGTGGGTAACCGAAATCGAAATACTGTTTCCAGCCCGTTAGATGGCCATTGATGCTTTTAATCAGTTGAGGTTGTGGCATATGAGACATATTCGACCCAGTCATCTGACGCAGAGTTTCTCGTTCCTTGGCTAACGCCTTTTTCGAGGGAAAGAGGTTCAGGTAGCGTTGTTCACCACCGAACAGATGCTTATCCCATCGATAAGTAAAGCCAAGGAAGTCAAGAGTGGTTCCCTGCGCACGCAGATTCTTCACAGTTGTCTTTTCACGGTTAATTTCCAAGCCGAATCTGCCTTCCAGCAACTGCTCGACA
>JAKJFO010000356.1 GCA_022704885.1 Candidatus Rifleibacteriota bacterium
GGCTTACCGACGCTCAGCTTCAGGCTTTTACCTCTTCGCAGATCCCGGCTTTGACCAGCAGCCAGATATCCAACCTGGATTCAGCTCAGATTGGTATTCTCACTAATGACCAGCTGAAGGCTTTGACGGCAGTACAGATCAAAGCGCTGAGCAGCGATCAGATCGATGCGATCGGCACCACCGACTTTGCGCTGCTGACATCAACGCAGATCTCGGCATTGACAGATGCTCAACTTGACGATTTTGACACGACCCAGATCGCAAAACTTGCAACTTCGCAGATAAAGGGATTGACCGTAGCCCAGATCAAGTCTCTGGATGCTGTTCAGGTTGCCGCGATCGAAAGCGAAGACCTCAAACTGTTTACCGCAGCTCAGATAGCGGCCTTTACGACCGATCAGGTTAAGGCTCTTACTACAGCTCAGATAGATGCCCTTTCGACTACGCAGGTCAGAGCTCTGACAACCGCTCAGATAGGCTCGTTGACTTCTGCTCAGCTGGAAAAATTTCTGGCAGACGATATCAAGGCGCTGACCAATGCTCAGATCTCGAAGATGTCTACCGACCAGATAACCTGGCTTACCGACGCTCAGCTTCAGGCTTTTACCTCTTCGCAGATCCCGGCTTTGACCAGCAGCCAGATATCCAACCTG
>JAKJFO010000357.1 GCA_022704885.1 Candidatus Rifleibacteriota bacterium
GCTGCATCTATGCGAATAGCATTAACGTGCATTTTTTCGACGTGCGGGTAAATGACTTTTTCGAGCCAGTAATTCTGCAGTTCAGGGTTCGAATTATCAAGTTCGAAAGCGCCCCAGTTGACGCGAACCCGGTTGCGATCAGCGTCTTCATCGTCGGCGCCTGCTTCGCTTCCACCGTTTTCGTGGTTTTTGAACCATTCACGTTTGAGATGGTCGGCGTGCCAGTCAGCATGGTTGAACGGAATATCGATCATGCGGTCCATGCCCTGTTCTTTAACAAAAAGCATGAATTCGGCAAATTTTTCCCAGGTGCCAAACAGTTCACAGGGGCGCTCGTAGTCTTTGACCACGTAAGCCGAAAAGCTTGGCAGAAAATGCGGCAGAATCAGCAGCACGTTGACACCCAGCTCTTTGAGCTGTTTGACATAGTTCTTTAAATCGTCAACGTTTGCAAAAAAGTTCAGAGGCACGTCAGCATAGATTTTGCCGCGCTGCTCCGCTGGCATGGCAGTTCCTGTCACCAGATTTCCTGCAAAACGGTAAAAACAACTGTCGTTATTCATTATTTTCTCCTTGTTCTCTGCTGCCGAGCTGACAACTGCAGGCGGCTGTAATTATAAGCGTAACAGGCACTGTATGTCATTACG
>JAKJFO010000358.1 GCA_022704885.1 Candidatus Rifleibacteriota bacterium
TCGAGAATACGGTTAATGATAGCAGCGTCGTTCGCTTTGGCAACCGGCATGCAATCAGCGTCGATCAGGTACGCCAGAAACTTGCCGGAATGAAGAAAGAAGACCTCACTAAAGACCTGGTTGAATCTGTCGTCAACGGTATGGCGCAGGAGATGCTGCTGGCACGCGCCGCTGACCGCGAGAACATCAAAAAAGACTCGGCCTTTATCGAAACGGTGCGGCGCTACGAAAAGAACCTTTCGATCAACCATTACCTGCAGAAAAAGGTGCTGACCGATGACAAGCTTACCGAAGAAAAGCAGCGAGAACTCATGACTGCCGAAATCAGTCGTCTCGCGCAGCTCGAAGAAATGAAAATCGATACCGACGTCATTGCCCGCGAAATCCTCGGCCAGCTGGCCACCCCTTCTGCACAGCAACCCCAGCAGTAGTAGTTCTCTGACAATATCGACTGAATGGTTGCGACGGTAAAAATAAATGATGAAAATTGCTTATATACGAACGTTAAACAAGGGCGCAGGCGGGTTTCTCAGGCGCGGAAACTTCGAGCCAGGCAATATTGACGCAGAGCCATAGCTATTCAACGATACTCTCATCTGGTGAGAGTTGTAGCGAATGAGATTCCGCCGAGAGCCCGGCAAAAG
>JAKJFO010000359.1 GCA_022704885.1 Candidatus Rifleibacteriota bacterium
GTTGAAGGCCACCTACATTCAGCAGACCGAGCTTCTCGGTCCGGCGCATGCCGTTTCTCTGGCTGCTCCGCGTATCAACGAGGGCGATGATGTTCTTGTTGTGTTCAACGACACGCTGTTTGTAACTGATCTGAGCCGCATTCCGATTCTCTGCCAGGGGCTCGACGGTTTGATTTATTCAAAAGAAGTCGAAGATCCGAAGCGTTTCGGGGTTAACGTCATGAAAGACAATATCATCGTCGACATGGTAGAAAAACCCGATACACCGGTAAGCAACCTGGCGCAGGTCGGTATGTACTATCTCAAAGATGGCCGGCGCTTCATGAACTACATTCAGCGCAGCATTCAGCAGAATCTGCGCGTCAAGGGTGAATTCTACCTGCCTGAGGTTTTCAAACTGATGATCGCCGATGGCATGAAGCTCGGCGCTCCCGAGATCGAACAGTGGCTCGACTGCGGTAAGCCCGAAACACTGCTTCAGACAAACAAGGTTCTGCTTGAGCGGGCTCAGGGCAACCACATCTGTATCGAGGGCTGCGTTATTATTCCACCCGTATCGATTCACCCGAGTGCTGAGGTAAGGCACAGCGTTATCGGTCCATACGTGTCGATTGCCAAAAATTGCAAAATTCACGAT
>JAKJFO010000035.1 GCA_022704885.1 Candidatus Rifleibacteriota bacterium
TTCTTCGACGGTTTTGCCGAAGCTGTGCTCGTAATGAGGTCTGACAACTTTAAGAGTGCCGCTGACTTTGCGTCCGCTCAAAGTGGTGATCTCGACTTCGCTGCCAGGATCAGAGTCTGCAGCGAGAAATCCCGCAACTTTCATTATGTACGGCGTTGCACGTGTGTCTTCTGGCACCTGTGGCGCTCTCTGTTCGGGAGTAAGAAGAATTTTTTCGATTTCAACCCAGGTTCCAGCCGGAACTTTACTCATTTCAGCTACCTCCAGCCATAGATCTGCCAGGCACAAATATCCGTGGCCTCTACAGGAAGCGGATGATGCGATTACGATTGCGATTACCGCTTCGCTGAGCACGAACAGAAAGGCCTGCCTTAAGTGTCACATTATAGCACCCAACCTGCAAAGAGCAAGGCTTTTGTTGCCATCTGCAAGTTCAAAACTGGGGGTTGCTATCGGCTGCTTTTGTAGTATACTGCCGAAGACGCGTAAGACCTTTTCTGTAGAAAAGAGTTTCGCAGGCGGTCAATCTTCTGGAAACTACCATAAGAACAACTAAGCAACAGGAGAAATGATATGAAGAAAGAAAATGTAAGAATAGCGATCTGGGGTTTTGGAGCCATGGGAAGCGGTATGGCTGAAGTGCTGCTGCGCAAGAAAGGCGTCGATATCGTCGGCGTCTGCGACATTCATCCTGACCGCGCCGGCAAAAGCATGTTCGAAGTTCTGGGTGTCCCCAGAGGCAGTCATAAAGATGTAATAATTCAGAGCGACATCAACAAGGTCGTCAGCAAAAAGTCAGCCGACGTCGTCCTGCTTGCCACCGACAGTTTTACCAGCAAAGCATTTGACAAGATCAAGCTGATTGTCGAACTCGGCATCAATGTTATCTCTACCGCCGAAGAAATGGCCTACCCGAAGGCCAAAGAGCCAAAACTCACTGCCGAAATGGATCGTCTGGCCAAAGCCAATGGCGTCAGCATTCTCGGCACCGGTATCAACCCCGGCCTGATCATGGATCTTCTGGTAGTTCTGATGTCAGGCGCCTGCACTGATGTTGAATTCGTCAAGGCCGAGCGCGTTAACAGCCTTTCTCCGTTCGGTCCGGCCGTCATGGAAGAACAGGGTGTCGGCATCTCTCTCGATGAATTCAACAAAAAATCAAAAGAAGGTCATCTGGCCGGCCATGTCGGCTTCAACGAATCGATCAGCATGATCTGCGACGCCATCGGCTGGAAGCTTGACAAGGCGGTCGAACAGACCATGGCTCCGATCGTTTCGAATGTGCCGCGCAAGACCAAATATGCAGAAGTTAAGCCGGGCGACGTTGCCGGTTGCACCATGAAGGGCTTTGGCTACGTTAACGGCAAGCTTGCCGTCGAAATGATTCACCCGCAGCAGATCGAGCCCGAGCTCGAAGGAACCAATACCGGTGACTACGTGATAATCAAGGGCACACCGAACGTCAATCTCGCCAACAAGCCTGAAATTCCGGGCGGCATCGGCACTATTGCCATGTGCATCAACATGATTCCGCAGGTTATCAATGCCCGTCCCGGCCTGCACACCATGCTCGACCTGCCGGTTCCGCGTGCCATCATGGGCGACATGCGCGAACAGATTCACGACTGATAGAAATTCAGATCAGACAGAAGTGGCAGAAACCTTTGTTTCTGCCACTTTTCTTATCTTGATTTATGTCGATGAACTGCTATAGCTCAAATAATCGCCGAAAGGAACTTGAGAACAACTACAACCAGAAAGACGACGAAGGCGCAGCCGAGACAACCGGTCTGCCCTTCCGGTTCTTCGAGATCGGCGAGCTTGTTGCGCGCTGGCAGCGAACCGTGAGCGGCGGCTTTTCTGAACCAGTATTTAGCCTTGTCGTTGCTCTGATCCAGGCCGGTTCCCATCAGGTAAAATTCTCCGAGGTGATACTGGGCGCGGGTGTCACCTGAGCGGGCCAGTTCCATCATTATCTTCGATGCCGCCTGGTAATCGCCATTACGAAGGCTGCGAAAGGCTTCGTCGATACTTGTCTTCCGGGCCACCTGTTGATCGGAAGAACTCGCTGGCGCGCTATAAGACATCATATCGGGCTGCAGCGGGGTGATTGCAGAATCTTCGAGACGTTCAGGCTTTTTCGGTTTTTTCTTTTCAGAACGTTCGGGAGTCCCTGTGCTCAAAAAATCGGCCGTTTTACGGTTATCTTCAAACGACATTTTAACGACAATATCTGACTGCGCTGCTGCAGCGGCTTTACTTTTTGGGGCAACCGGTTCGGTTTTTTTGCTTTCACGGGTCCGGGGCGTTCTTTGATCGCCATCTGGCATGCCGCTTACAGACGAATCCCGTTTCAGCTTATGATCTGCGCTTCTGTCGACAGTGAGATCTGGAAACTCACCAACATTGACATGAAAAACCGATGCCCAGAGTTCAACAATGGTTTCGGCCAGTTTGACGTCATAGTGCTCGAGTTCAGCGATTTTGCCAACAGTTTCAGCTACGACATTTTTGTCGACACGCTGACCGGCACGTATACGCAGGGGGCGCAACAGGTTTGCCAGTAGTGGCTGCAAAATCACATCGAGGTCTGCGGCAGCATCTGCTCCGACCTTGTTGAGAATTTTCTCGCGCAGACGTTCGGGAACCTCGGTAATTGTAATACCGTAGCGGTCGGTAAGTTCTCGCAACGATTCTGAAAGCTGTTCCAGATGCTTCATCGGTCTCTCCCGCGATCGGGCTGTTTAATTTAATGACAGTTTATCTGCAAACCGGAAAATTTACAACCTGCTTGCAAAATTGATACGATTCCTGGTCAAAATCCGCATCATTCTGCGCACAGGATGACAGGGTTTGGCCGAAATTTCTGCCAACAGTTCGTTAAACTATTAGAGCTTTTTTGTAGAATTTGTCAGATTAGGCTATAATGTCAGAAAGCCAAGCAAGGAGTCTTACGAGAATGGCCGACAAGCCTGATCTATTTTCGCGCCTGTTCAGAAAAACCCAGGAACACAAAAAAAGCCTGGAACAGAAAGACAAGCCGGCACCGACAGCAAAACCGCCTCTTTCGCCAACCGGCAATTCGGTACCGCCGAAACAGGCACCAAAAGCAGATACCAAAAACAAGGTCGGATTGAGTGGCAGCAAAATAGAGCTCTACCAGACCTGCCCCAAAAAGTTTCATTTCACTTACATCCGCAAGGTCAAGAAGCCATCGGCGCCAAGCCCACACCTGAGTTTCGATCAGACGCTGCACGCTACGCTGGCAAGATACTACAAAAACTGGCGTGCCAGCGAGCCTTTCAGACTTGATAATCTGTTCGCTCTGCTCGATGAAACCTGGGATCCTCGCGGTTACGAGAGCAAAGAGCAGGAAAGCGAATATCGACACACGGCTGAAGCCGCTTTGCGAACTTATTTTGACAAGTTCTGTCAGGTGCCGCCGCGCCACATCGAAACCGACTATTTTTTCAAGGTTGATATCAGCGGCGGCGAGTACAGCGGCAAAATCGACCGGGTCGACCGCCACCCCGACGGCACTCTTGAACTTATCGACTACAAAACCGGCAAACAGCCATACACCGGCGTGCAGGAACTGGAACAGTCGCTGGCGGTGCAACTGCTTTTCGTCGCTACCGAAAGTATCTGGCCAGGCAAAGTCAAAAAGATCACCTTCATCTATCTCAAAGATGGCAGTACGCTAAGTGTCATGCGTAATCACGCTGAAATGGCACTCGCTGAAAAACGCTACCTCGATATCGGCGAGGCAATTTATCAGGGAAAATTCGAGCCGATTCGTTCGGCCGCCTGCAGTTACTGCGACTTTCAAGACATCTGCCCGGTCGGTCAGATTCCGGCTCTTAACGCCTCGAAGATCAGAGCATTTCTTGACTGCCCGCACAAGTATGCGGCAATTTATGTTAAGCACCAGAAGCCCAAAATAGCTGATGAAGTTCCGTCTTTCGATCTGGCACTCGACCGGCCGCTGCACGATGCACTGGCGCAGTTTCACCGCGATTACCGCCCCACCCCGAACCGTTCGCCGGAGAGCGCCATGTTTTCGCTGCTTTTCAAGGCAATCCCTCAGGATCTCCCTGAAGAAATGCAGGATCAGATCAAAAATACCGGCCGTGAATACCTGCAGAATTATCTGAATCACTTCTTTCCAAAATCAAAAACCTGGCTGGTTAACGAATTTATTGAATACAATACTGACGCATTCTGCTTTCAGACCACGATTGACCGCATCGACGCCGATTCTGCCGGCAACTATGCACTTATCGACTACAAAACCGGCAAACGCATGCTTACAGCGGCAGAGCTGGCCAACGACCCGTTGACGGCAGCGGTATGTGCGGCAGCGGATCAACGCTGGCCAGGAAAGATAAAGACATTCAGCTGCATCTATCTGCGGCATGGCGAAGAAGTCAAACTCGAAGTCAACGAAATGCTGATCAGAAAGGGCAATCAACTGCTCAGCACGATAGGCGATCAGATCAGACAGAAAAATTTTGAGCCTCTCGGCGGCCCGGTCTGCACGACCTGCCCGGTAGCAGGCATCTGTGGTGAGAAACGCCTGGTCGTTTCAATGTCGAAAATTCAGACTCTTCGAGACTGCGCGAAGCGTTACCAGTTCAGATACATTACCAAAGCGCCAGTTCCCGACAAGGAGAAGCCGGCGATTGTTCTGTATCAGCTGCTGCAATCTACGCTGCAGGACTACGCTGGCGCCGGCCGTCTGCAGGATGCCGGTCTGCTGCTGGAAAGAGCTTCGGCAAAAGTCAACGATGACCCGACACTGAGCCCGGCAGCGAAACAGGATGTGCTGAGCAAAGCCTACACAGCGTTTCAGAACGTAAACGAACACTTCAAAGCAGGGTTTCCCAAAATTCACTCACTCGGTGAGCAGGCGCGAGTCGGCTACGAAGATCTGGTGCTGACCACCCGATTCGACCGCATTGACCTTCTGCCCAACGGCAATCTGCATGTCGTCATCTACAAGACCGGTAAAAAGGCGATGACTCCGCATGAGGCGAGACTCGATCTAAGCGGCATCTACAACTGGTTCATCGCTGACCGGGTATATCCCGGCCGGATCGAACGGTTGTCGTATTTCTATCTGATGACCGGTGATGTAGTGCCTTTTACGCCTACCGAGCAGGATATCGAAAGGCTCAAACTGACATTCAGCGAATTCGTCAGAGAGAACGAAGATGCCGCCTTCGAAGGGCAGCGCAACCCTCTCTGCCCCTACTGCGACTATGTAGATATCTGCGAAGATGCAAAATCAATGCTGCTGTCGCCAAGCAAGATCAACTGCTTTACATCATGCGCGCTCAAATACCGCATGAAATATATCGACCGTGTTCCCAAAGAAGCGCGCCCCACCCCGAATCTCAGCTTTGACCGCTCGATTCACTTCGCGCTGCGCGAGTTTCACGAGAATTTCGAACCGGGCCAGTTCAAGAAGAACCCGTTCCGATCGATCATCAACAAATACTGGATTCGAGACGGTTACAACGATGCCGAAGAAGAAGAGCGCTTCAAGGTGCGGGCCAACATGATGCTCGAAGATTATTTCAAGAGCCTTACCGGCAAAGAGAAGCCGATAATGTTCGAGATGTCGGCCAAATGGAGCTGGAACGGCGTCGACACGGTGGTGCAGATCGACCGGATCGACCAGCTTCCCGACGGCAGATATGAAATTATCGATTACAAAACCGGCAAGAAAGTTCCTGACGAGCGGGTGATCAACGAAGACGCGAGCCTGATGAACATGTATCTGGCGGCCAGCCAGAAGTGGCCGGGCAAGATCGCGAAGGTATCTTACCACTTTCTTTCGAACAACAAACGCTACACTCTGGAACCGGCAGACGCTGATATTGTCACCCACAAGACGAAAATGGCAGAGCTGGTGTCTCTGATCAACAAGAACGAATTCGAGCCCAATAAGGGCGCGCTTTGCGCCTGGTGTGAGTATTACGGGCCCTGCCCGGAATGGAAGATAAAGCCGCACGAAATGGCCGGCGAAACCCCGGAACAGTTCAGGCAGCGCATCAGGCTGAGCTATTCAAAAATGAGCCTGTATCTGAACTGCCCGCGTTCATACAAGAAGCTCTATATCGACAAGGTGCCACCCAAACCGCAACCCTTCTTCAGTTTCGGCACGACCATTCACGAGACTTTCGAGCGCGTTTACGACCCGGTGAATCCGATACCGAAGCCATCTCTGGAGCGTGTTCTTGAGATTTACGATGAAGTTCGTCTGACGCATCGCGAGGGCTTCGATTCAGACGCGACGGAAGAGCAGTATCGTCAGGACGGGATACGCCAGATAACCATGTATTACAACCGCTTCATCAAAGATTGCGAGTTCAAACCGGCGTATTCGATCGAAGATTATTTCGAGATTCCGTGCGGCAAGTATGCAGTAATGACTGGTTTTATCGACCGTATCGACAAGCTCGATGATGGAACCTATGAAATTCTCGACTACAAGACCGAACCGACCATGCGCACCCAGGAAGCGGTAGATAACGACAAGCAGCTGAGCATTTATTACTGGGCCTGCGAAGACACGCTGGGTCTTAAAATCAGCAAGTTATCGCTGCTCATGCTTGATCATGACTGCAAAGTCGAGACAACGCGTACACGCGACAGCATACCCAAAGTCATTGAAACCATCGACAAGACGGCCTATGAAATGATTCACGAAAAAGACTTTCTGCCGCGCAAGAACAAGTATTGCAAGAGCTGCGATCATTTGCACGACTGCCCGATGCGCGCAGAGGTCGAGGCAGACGAATCATTGATCTCGATGAAAAAATTCTGATTGTTCGTCTACAGGCCGGCAGCTGAAAAATGCAGCTGCCGGCCTGGCTGTTTCAGGAAGTCAGACTCTGGTTCGGGTCTAAATCTTTGGGATCCTCGGTCAGCTTATCTTCTGTCTGCGCGGGTCTGGGAAGAATGCTGGAGACAAAGCGTTGAACCTGTTCTGCCAGCTTGTTACCACTTATCAACATTGTCCAGGAAAACATCTTTAACAACCCTCTTAATGATTTACATCGAATTTCCGAGGAAGCTTCAAGCAATAATCATGCCAAGCCACAAAATTATGCATGAGATACACAATGCCGCCTGCAACGGGCACATCTGTCAAGAGAGCATTAGGTGCATAAACCAGCCTGCTGAAAATTTGATCATAACTGCAAAAAAATGAGCAGTCGCAAACAAATTATTGCACAATACGAAGCAGACTTTTTCGATTCAAAGGTTTAACACCGGCAGGATTATTCGGTGAAAGTCATTTCAAAGGCAAGAGTATTGGTCTTTACGCCATTGATCGACATATACAATATCATCTGATGCACGCCGAGCGGCGCACCATAGATATCCTGAGGAGTAAAAGGAATCTCTGCCGACCAGCGGCCAGCCTGATTGTCGGTGCCAATTTTGGTGGGAATCGCGATCGGATCTTTGAACCTCTGATAAAATGCTTCTGTTTCAGCGCTTGCTGCGAACATGAGACTTGCCGTTTTTGTAGCTGTTTCCGAAGCGATTACACCAACCGGCTCGGTGACGGTATCCTGTATTGTGCGCACAAAGCCCAGATAGGCGGTTGCTGTCGATACGATCGAAGGACTGGTCCATTCGCAGGTCAGCTTCATGATGCCACCGGTAGTCCTGGAAATACTGGTAGCGATGATTTCGAGTGACTGTATTGTCGGAGTTACGTAAGAATATGGCGGCAGAGGCTCTTTGAGCTGACCGGTCTTGTCACATCCGGTCAGGAAAAGAGCCAGCAGCAGAACTGTCAGGGCTGCAATTTTTTTAAGCATGTCTTCTTCCGAAATGTATTTCTGCATAAGCTATCGGTAAAACCTGTTCGAAACAAGAGGCCTGCTGTCATTGCAAAACCTCAAAACAATAAATTTGTCATCGCCGGAAAATGCAGTGGCGGAATGGTTTTGAAACTTTTTATTTGTCATTTACAGATAAAAATTCTAATATGTAAAAAATTATTCTCATCCCGGAAAGGAAGTCACCATGATATCACCAGCAGAAAATCCATTGATGGCCAGAAGCGGTCTGCCCGAATTCGAGAAAATCAGACCAGAACATGTGATACCGGCAATGGATGCAACTCTCGCCGAAATCGAGAGTCGTCTCAAGGAAATCGAAGCGAGCGTCATACCAACCTGGGATGGCTTGTGTAAGCCTCTGGAAGAGCTAGACACTCCATTCGAATATACCTGGGGAGTTGTTAACCACCTGATCAGCGTCAAGAATTCAGATGAACTCCGCAAAGCACATCAGGAAATTCTGCCCAAGGTCATCAATTTCAGCCTGCGCATGTCACAGAGCAAGCCCATTTACCATGGCCTCAAAAAGCTGCGCGACAGCGAAGAATACAAAAGCCTCAACGATGCGCGAAAACGCATTATCGACAAAAAGATCAAGGCAGCCGAGCACGCCGGCGTCGGGCTTGAAGGTGCTGCCAAAGAGCGTTTCAACGAAATCGCCAACCGCATATCTAAAATCAGCACTGATTTTTCGAATAACGTGCTCGATGCTACCAAAGCCTACGAACTCATAGTTACAGACAAAGCCGATGTCGAAGGCTGGCCGCTGAATCTTAAGCAGCTGGCTGCCCAATCCTGGGCAAAGGAAAAGGGTGAAAAGAATCAGAAACCTGATCCGGAAAACGGGCCATGGCGCATAACTCTCGACTACCCGAGCTCCGGCCCTTTCATGCAGCACAGCCGAAACCGTGAACAACGCCGCGAAGTCTATCACAAAATGATCACCCGCGCCTCCGGCGACAAGTTCGATAATTCCGGAATCATCGAAGAACTGCTCAAACTACGAGCCGAACAGGCTCAGATTCTTGGTTTTAAAACTTTCGCCGAGCTCAGTCTCGACAACAAGATGGCTCCAGACGTTGTTGCCGTCGAAAAGATGTTTGCCGAACTCGAAACTGCGGCACGCCCGTTCGCTGAAAAAGAGCTGCAGGATCTTCAGAAAATGGCTTCGGAATCAGGCCAGAACGATCCGATCAAACACTGGGATGTCGCATTCTGGGCAGAGCGCCTGCGTGAAAAGCTGTATGACTACACAGATGATCAGCTGCGCCCTTATTTTCCGCTGCCGCGCGTGCTCGACGGTCTGTTCAGCCTTTCCGAAAGAATTTTCGGGATCAGAATCAGCCGATCGACTGACAGCAGTATTCCGAAATGGCATGAAGAAGTGGATTACTTTGACATCAAGGATGAAAACGGCAAAATGCTTGCCCATTTCTACCTCGATCCATATTCGCGGCCTGCCGAAAAACGCGGTGGCGCCTGGATGAACGAATGTTTCGGCCGGCGCATGATCGATGGCAAAGTAAGACTGCCAGTGATTTATCTTGTCTGCAACGGCACGCCACCGGTAGAAGGCCGACCTTCACTGATGAGTTTCAACGAAGTCAGCACGCTGTTTCATGAATTCGGTCACGGCATTCAGGGTATGCTGACCATTATCGATGAGGCTGAAGCAGCCGGAATCAACGGTGTCGAATGGGACGCCGTAGAACTGGCCAGCCAGTTCATGGAAAACTGGTGCTACAACAAGCCTACGTTGATGGGCATGGCAAGGCATTATGAAACCAGCGAGAATCTTCCTGACGATCTGTTCGAAAAGATCAGAGCTGCCAAAAACTTCAGATCTGGCTCAGCTATGCTTCGCCAGCTGGAATTCGGCAAAGTCGATATCTATCTTCACCACCATTTCGACGTAGACGGCACAGAATCACCATTCGATGCGGCCCGGCGCATCGCCACCCAGACTTCAATCATGCCGCCATACGAGCATGAAAGGTTTCTCTGCAGCTTCTCTCACATTTTTGCCGGAGGCTACGCAGCCGGTTATTACAGCTACAAATGGGCAGAGGTTCTCAGTTCAGATGCTTTCGCCGCATTTGAGGAAGCCGGTTTTGACAACGAAAATGCGATCCGCGAACTCGGTCGCAAGTATCGCGACACCGTGCTGGCCCTGGGCGGCAGCAAGCACCCGACCGAGGTTTACCGGATGTTCAGAGGCCGCGACGCGACTACTGCAGCCCTTCTGCGGCATTCCGGTCTGAGTACCTGACGAACTACCATGACGCGGCAGTATTACACTGCCGCGTCATTTGAACAAGCGGCAGCAATCGAGACTACAGATGTTTTTTCCGCTGCATGACCAGAAAAATGCGCCTGTAAAAATAGTGCCTGTCATCAGCTATCTGATTATTGCACTGTGTTTTCTTGTACAGCTTTATCAGATTTCGATAGCCTTCTCAAGCGACAGCAAGGTTAGATCGACACATTTTGCTTATCGGCATGGCATGGTTCCACATGTGTATTTTTCAGGTACAACCGTTTACCAGATCGGCCCGCCCGAGTTTCACCTTAATGAACAGGACCTGCAACGTGCAGAACAAGCGAAATTCGGCAGTTCTGAGCGCGAAATGTACGATCTGCTGGTTCTGCATTCTTCACCGTTCTGGATCTGGTTGATGCCGATCACCAGCCTCTTTCTTCATGCTGGCGTGATGCATCTGCTCACCAATGTCTGGTTTTTCTGGATTTTTTCTGACAACGTCGAAGAAAGGTTCGGAGCGCCGCTTTTTCTTGTCTTCTATCTGATCACCGGCATGTTTTCGAGCTTTGTCCACGCTTATCTGAACCAGCAGTCATACATACCGCTGGTTGGCGCGAGTGGCGCTGTCAGTTCTGTGATGGGAGCCTACATTGCATTGTTTCCGCGCCATCGCGTGACCAGTTATTTCTGTCCGGCATGGTTCTTCATTCGCCGCGTCGATGTGCCGGCAGTGCTGGTTCTTGGCCTTTATCTGCTGCTCAACATTCTTTCGATGACCAGAGCGAGCGACGGTATCGGCCCGAATGTTGCTTTTGACGCACATATTGGCGGCTTTGTCGCCGGGTTCCTGTTCGCACATCTCCATAAAGCCGTGTTAACTGCAGGAAACAGTTCGCCAGCAGTCGCAGGTTAAGCAAAACCGGCTGCTCAATTCATTTTTTCAGCGCCACCAGAGAATAGATACACAGCGTCGAAAACACTATCGGGGTAAGGCACAAATCTGAAACGAAACTCAGAGCGATAACGATCACCGTGCCGACAAGAGCAGGCAAAGTTGCGCTGACGAGGCTCACGATTTCGACCGAGGTGCCGGTCACCAGCTGAATGATAAAGGTTGAAAAAATAAAAAGAGTCACCAGTCGACTGCGGTCTCTCATGAAAAGAGCCTCAGAAGTCGCGAAAGCATCGCGTTCAGGCTCAAGAACAGCTGCTGGTTCTACCAGAAGATATTTGAAATAGGCTGAAGCGAAAACGGCGATCATCACCAGAACGGCAGCCATATTGGCAAGGTCGGTAGCGATAGTACTGATTTCGGTAACCATGCCGGCAGACAATACAGTACCACTCATCATCATCGCGATAAAAAGCCAGAAGCCAAGCAACAGGTGCTTTTTGAGCGAACTGGCAAACACCCCGGCATAAAGCCCGGCAGCTTTTTCTCTGACCCGTTCGCGGTTGTAATCGCGGCCATGAATTCCGTCATCGACCATCAGTGCGATGTTGATCTTCCACTCAACCATCAGGCCAAGGGTTTTATATGCCAGATAGGGAGCGAAGATCACAGAGAATATGATGCCGATCAACTTGTCGAGAGACGCAAACAGGAAAAAACCACTGGCAAAGATAAAGGCTATAATCGCCCAGCGACCAAACTGCAACAGCGTGTAAATCGAAAATGCCACAACATGCTTCTGATAGAGACGCATGGCAACATCGAAAAACTCGCTGACCGCAGCCTTTTCGTCGGGCAGCATCGAGAATCGATGTTCTGGAATATATGAGCAGAGGTTTGCTTCAACCCTGCCAAGATCAGCCATCAGAAGTGATGAGCTGCGGGTGTCGAGTTGCGAACGATTACTGTATACCTCAAATGCCAGAAAAGTCAAAATTGCTTCACGACGATGTCTGAGACTCTGCTGTTCAATTTTGAGCAGTTCCTGTTCAGACTGATGGTTTGCTTCTTCCGTGACCGTGCCGGGTGAGTTGTTGCGCTCAGACTCGCCGATCAGTGAGTCGATGTGCTCGAGATCGGCAGCAATAGAATTAAGCGACTCAAGCGTTTTTTCATCGACGATACGGTTCTGCAGACACTTCTCTCCGAGCTGCATCAATGCATGTCGCTCGGCCTGTGGATTGCGTTTGAAAATCGCTTTCTCTGAATCAGTTTCCGGTTCACCGCCAACTGAGCGTAACAACCGCAATACCCCGGCAAAAACCTTATCCAGACTGTTTTCAAAAAAACGGTCGCGGCTCTTTTCGAGCTCGATCTGTTTTCTGGTTTCCTGCAGCAGCATGACTGCACCACTCACCCGTGCATCGGCGTAGTCATTGAGGATCTTGAAGGCACCGTCACGAACCCGCGGATTATGATCGTGCAGCATTGTTTCAAGAATCTGTACAAGTCCCGGTTCGCGCAGTTGCGAGATGACATAAAGAGCGCTGCGCTTGAAGGCTTCTCTGCCTCTTGCCAGCATACTTTTCAGCTCGCCGGCAAGATCGATACGATTGTATTTATGCAGCACCAGCAGCGCGTTGGCGACAACCCGACTGTATTTGTCCTTGATGAGGGGAAGCAGACAATCAGGCGAAGCGTCTGCCGGCAGGGCAGCAGCAAAGGCCTCGACGGCATTGGCCCGCACCCGTTCATCCGGGTGTGCAAGCAGCCGGCAACAGTGCTCAAAGCAGCCGGCAAGCCTCTTTTCACGCACCATGGCCAGCATCATCGAAAGCAGAAAAGAATCCTGTTCCCGGCTCAATGCCTCAGAAAACAAAGCACAATCTGTCAGCATTTCGCTCTGATTCAGCCGGCTTAACGCAAGATAACGCTGCACCGGCTCATCGCTTGCAAGAAGACGGGCGAGATCCTGATCAGAAGGAGTTTCATCAGCCTCTTCAGAAATTGCAGCCGCCAGATCGTCGTTTCCCCGGCTATGTTCAAGTTGCGCCAGAACGACCTCTGCCGCAGGATTTCCTTCTCTCTTCTCTGCCAGAATGTATTCGAGCGCACGCTGTCTTATTTCTGGAATCTCGTCATTACGCGCCATCTGCGCGAGAGCGACCAGTGACTGCGGCGACTTGATTCGATAAAACGCGTAGGCGGCTGAGGCTCTCGTCCAGAGTTTTTCGTCCTGCGACATCTTCTTGAGCAGGTTGAAAAGGGACTGACCGCCAATGCCCTGCAAAACCCTGACGACATTTGCCTTAACCCGGTTGTCTTCGTCGGACATGCAGCTGATGATATGGCGGCAGGCATCTTCGCTGTCGAACATGGCCATAGCCTCAACGGCGTTAGCTCGAATGCGTGCGTCTTCGTGCATGAGGAACTGAGCGATTACCGATATATCTTCATGGTTGGCGAAGCGACCAAGGCCGATAATCATACTGGCAATCAACCGTGGCATCGTTTCTCTGCCGAGAGCATTGAGCAGCAGCAGGCGACCAGTGCGGTCTGGTGCAGCGAGCAACTTTTTCAACCCGACGACACGCGCATGCGGATTTTCATGCGCAAGCAACTGCTCTACTGTAAGCTGCGCAAACGCCTCTTCATCGACATGTTCATCAGTGTCATGTGAGAGACGTTCAAGCGCTTTTCGCGCCAGGAAGCGGGTTTCTTCATCGCTGTCATTACCAGCAATTTCTGTGAGCTGCTGAATGAGTGAAGAAAAGCCGCCGCGAACTGCCATAACGATACCCTGCTGCCGTTCGTGGGCAACAGATGATGCAAGCAGCTTTGCCGCTTTTTCTATGGTCAGTTCATCGGTCATGCGCCGTCAACATCACGATTTCCAGCTGAAAAAGCAACATTCGCCGGGTTTGAGTAGGTATTTTAATTTCTGATCTGCAACCTCGAATGTCTTACGGTTATAGTCGTCGGTCAGATGATTCTCCAACTGGCGGCAATCGGTATGCAGGCACCATTCGAGACTGACTTCGCCGGCCAGTTCGTGGTCGAGATCGCGGTTGAACAGAACCATCACATGCTGCCCTTCGCCGCGTCTGATAAAGCCGATCACATCTGCCTGGCCGGTCTGTATCATGCAGAATGACTCGCGGTCACAGCGGTTAATTGCAGCAGCATACTGGCGCCGCAGCTGCAGCACTTTTTGCATATAGCCCAGCATCGGGTGAGCGCCATCCCATCTGTAGCCACAGAGGTCGAAGAGCGCAAGTTTGCAGCCTTTGAGCTTCTCAAGATCTTTATTGGAGAAATCGAGACCGGTATTGACCGGAATGCTTTCGCCCAGTTCCTGGCCGGAATGAATGAATGGTACCGACAGCGGCAACATGCTGTTCACCAGGAATGCATACTTGCTGTAAAGCTCGCCACCAGCTCTCTCTGCTGCTCTAGGCGTGTTGTGGTTTTCGACAGCTCCAAAGAAAGGCAGCGGCACGCCCTGGTTGCCGATGTGGTTAAGCAGATCGTACATGCCTTCACGCCGGTATTCAACCCACCAGGCATAACCAACTACAGCATTATAGCCGGCATCGACGCTCTCCTGCTTTATCTCGAAGTTTTCTGACAGAAAGGCAAAATCAGGGTCAACTGCGCGCGCACGCGCGATAAGCTGTTGCATGAGGGTGACAGGAACGGCATGCCCCATGTCGACCATGACACCATCGATGGCAAACTTGTTCTGGTAATAGGGAATCAGGTCGATAATCGTCTGCCAGAGAGGCTGGTTCGCCATTTCAGGCCTTGCCAGACGATTATCATACATTCTGATGGTGTTGTAGGCAATGTAGTTGAACTCAGGTTTCGAGGGATTCTCATCGTTATACATGCGCAGATAGGTCACATCACCCCAGGGCGGCTGATTGTCGTCAGGCGGCCAGTCGGCAAAGGCGCCTGGAATGCGAACCTTAGTCAGTTTGCGAGTTTCGACATCGAGACCTTCACCGCGATACTGATGTTTTTCATTGAACTTGACCGTCTCTTTTGCCGGCGGCAGCTTGAAAAGCCGGCGATATTCAGCTGGCGGTAATTCATTAAAATCCCCGCTTTTTACCTTGTTGTTGATTATCTCGAGTTCCTCGGCGGTAAATATCGGGTTGCCATAGTGTCTGGCCGCGACAGCGAGATCAGTTTCGCCAATCTTACGATCGGCTACCTGCTCGTCTATCCAGTAAAACCATTCTGGATGTTCTGCTATCCAGTCCGAATCTTTGCTTGCCGTTCTGAAGACGAACTCGGCGATCACTCTCATTCCCAGCAGATGGCAGGCTTCAATAAAAGCGCAGAACTGCTCTTCGACGTCCATTTCCAGAAGCGGATCAGCCAGACTGGCTTCGATGCGGTACGGGTTGCGAATCGCATAAGGCGAACCCAGCTCACCTTTGTTACCATCATGACCAATAGCAGTTACCGGTAAAAGGTGTATCGTTGTACAGCCAAGGGCTTTGATATAACCCAGCATGGCAATCGCCTTGAGAAATGTGCCTGATTCGCGCACACCATGGCTGTTGAGAGTAATATCATTTTTTGAGCCACCCAGTGTGCCGTCGCCATCATGATCATAAGCTGCCGTCAATCTGACAAAAATATTGAAAATAAATTCTGATGCAATCCAGTTGCCGCCGCTGCCATTGCCAAGCTGGCAGTTGAGAGAACGCTGCGGATCGATTCCTGGCAATTTCAGCTTCTCGACACCCTCGATGTGTGAAAGATAGAACTCGCCCGGGTTGACCTGTTGAGCAGTCCCGCCATCTTTCAGCTCGCTGCCGGGAGTTACCCAGAGTGAGGGAACCAGATACCTGCCAGAGAATGGCTTACTGGCAAGCTTCGTGAGTTGAGCTTTCATTTTCTGCAGTGGAGATGAAGTATTATCTGACATCATGTCGGCTCCTGATTCATGTGCTGATTTTCATCGAAATTCTAGCACAACAAAAAGGCTGCCGGCAGCAATTTCTTTAATTCTTTACTTCTGATGATTTATTTATTATTATGCTTAAAGTTTTGAATGTAATTAGCGAACCAAAATCAAGGAGATCGACATGGCTATTAAGGTTAACGCTGACACCTGTGTTGGATGTGGCGCCTGCATCGGCACCTGCCCGGTAGAAGTACTTGAAATGAAAGATGGCAAGGCAGTTTACAAGGGTGATGGCTGCATCGAATGCGGAGCCTGCGTTTCTTCCTGCCCGGTAGAAGCTCTGACTCTTTAACATTTAAAAAAACCGCCAACTCTTGAGTTGGCGGTTTTTTAATGTACGAAAAGCCGCAACCGGCTGATCACAATGTCAAAGATTATCGATGTAGTCTTCGATTGTTTTCTGGTCACCGGAATCCGAGGTTTGAGAAGCATCTGCAGCACCGGCGCCTTCATCTGATGGAAAATCAGGATTGTCTGGTGTCGGAAGCGGCTGCTCATCTGCAGCATCTGCACCAGTATTTTCATCGCTGCCGCTGTCTGCCGAATCATCTACCGGCTCGCTGACGGTCGAGTCATTCGGGACAGAATCAGACGGATTCACAGGTTCTGCGTTTTCATCGGTTTCCGGGGTGCTATATTCTTCATAAGATTTCACCGGACTGGCTTCTTTGGCCTTTTCTGCTGAAGCCAGCTCTTTTTCAAGCTCCGAGGCAACCGACTCTGCTTCATCAAGCTCTTTTCGGGCTGACTCTACTTCTTTTTCCTTTTCGGCAATATCATCTTTAAGACGGCGCCGCCGGCGTTCATACAACGCATTGTCACTCATGGTGTAAAACAGGCGGTTAGCCTTATCGTATTCGTCCTGCAGATCTTTCAATTCCTGTTCGAGCTGCGGAACCCGGTTAGAGAGTTCGTCTTTGGTTTTATAGGCCTCGGCTAGATCAGCCGATTTCTGCTGCATGCGTGCAGTTTCTTCGCCAAAACGTTCGACACGTTCCATCTCGCTCCATGATTTAAGGCGCTCATCACGCAGGCTGGCAGTCACTTCCTGCTGGTAACTCTGTTGCACTTCTGCTGAGAGTTTAAGCCTTTCGATCAGCGCTTCGGTGCGATCTTTGATGCTCTGATCGGTGACCAGCTCATAAACCTTCTGGTAACAGGCAATAGCAGCAGGGTAGTCAGAATAGCAAACAGCGTGCACGAAACCCAGCAGCTCAAGCATCTTTACGTCGTCAGGCGAAGTTTTCAGCTTCTCTTCACAGTCCTTTTTAAGAGCGTCGATCAGGCCCTGATCGTCGTTGGCAAGAATAGTGCGATCGAGACGTATGGCGCGGGCAAATGAATCCAGGGCCCCTGCCATGTTTCCGCCTTTTTTCAGTTCGAGCGCTTCTGCAAACAGGATCTCTGCGCTTTCTTTGTTGGAGGCTTCGACAGTGGCTTCCTGTGCGCGGGCAACCTGCAGAAAACCGGGCTGGCATGTAAACAACCCGCACATGGCTGAAATAAGCAAACCGGCACTGAGTTTTCGCATCAGCAACCTCTCTACGATAGTATTATTTCCCTATAATATCACAGCGTCATAAAGACAACAATCAAACATTTTTAAGAACGCAAACGGGTTGACTTGACTGCGGGTCGGTGCTATTAGATAAAAATGCCCAGCAGGAAAGGGATTTTACCGGGCAACAGAATATATAACAGGAGATAACTATGACGAAAAGAGTTTACAATTTTTCAGCCGGTCCGGCCGTGCTCCCCGAAAAAGTGCTGCAGCAGGCTGCAGACGAAATGCTCAACTATCAGGGTTGTGGCATGAGCGTCATGGAACTGAGCCACCGCTCATCGACCTATCAGAAGATAATCGATGACGCCGAAGCCGGTCTGCGCAAGCTTATGGACATTCCTGCCAACTACAAGGTGCTTTTTCTGCAGGGTGGCGCCTCGATGCAGTTTGCCATGATTCCGATGAATTTTGGCATCAACAAGAAGGCTGATTATATCAATACCGGCGAATGGTCGGGCAAAGCCATTAAAGAAGCGAAGAAGCTTGGGATGGATGTAAATGTAGTCGCCTCTTCTGAAGCCAGCACCTTTTCGTTCTTTCCTGAAGTCGATGTCAGCAAAGTCAGAAAAGACGCGGACTACCTGCATATCACCTCTAACAACACCATCTATGGCACAAAGTGCATGGAAGCTCCGAAAGTCAGCATTCCTCTGATTTCAGACATGTCTTCGAACATCATGAGCGAAAAGTTCGATGTCAAAGATTATGCCTGATCTATGCCGGCGCCCAGAAGAACATCGGGCCGGCCGGTGTCGTAATCGTCATCATCAGAGAAGACATGATCGGTAAGGTCAGCGGACTGCCGACCATGCTCGACTACAAAACCCACGTCGATTCAGGTTCGATGTTCAACACCCCGCCGACCTATGGTATTTATATTGCCAAACTGGTCTTCGACCACATGCTCTCTCTCGGCGGTGTTGCCTATTACGAAGAACTTAACAAGAAGAAAGCTGCGATCATTTATGATGCTATCGACAACTCAAAACTGTTCAAGGCACATGTTAAGCCGGGCAAAGATCGCTCACTTATGAACATTCCGTTCTTCGCCGAAAAAAACGAACTGAATGACAAGTTCCTCAAAGAAGCCTCAGCAGAAGGTCTGGTAACCCTCAAGGGTCATCGCAGCGTTGGCGGCATGCGCGCCTCTGTCTACAATGCAATGCCGATCGAAGGCTGCCAGAAGCTGGCCGATTTCATCAAAAAATTTGACCAGGCCAACTCTTGACGCTTAATGGCGGGGCGCTGTAATGAGGCGCCCCGTTTTTATCGAATGACACGCAAAGTTCGAGCCCGGAAAGAAGAAAAGGAAAGGAAATAACAAAATGACCAAAAAAATTCTGGTGGCCACTGAAAAACCATTTGCATCTGAGGCAATAAGTCTGATGAAAGGTGTAATCAATGGCAAGCCCGATTTTAAAATCGAACTGCTCGAAAAATATACCGAAGCGGCTCAGCTCAAGGCAGCTGTCAAAGACGCTGATGCTCTGATCATTCGCAGCGACCTCGCTTCGAAAGAAATTATCGAAGCCGCCAGTCAGCTCAAAATCATCGTGCGCGCCGGTGCCGGTTACGACAACATCGACCTCGCTGCTGCCACTGCTCACAAGGTTGTCGCCATGAACACACCCGGCCAGAACGCCAACGCGGTTGCCGAGTTGGCCTTCGGCATGATGGTCTATATGGCCCGTAACAAATTCAGCGGAAAGTCTGGCAGTGAACTCATGGGCAAGAAACTTGGTCTGCACGCTTACGGCAACGTTAGTCGCAACGTCGCCCGCATCGCCAAGGGTTTTGGCATGGAAGTCTATGCTTTCGCCCGATCCGTTTATGCTGACAAAATTGAAGCAGAAGGCGTCAAAGCAGTAAAATCGGTAGAAGAGCTCTACAGTACCTGTCATTATGTTTCGCTGCATATTCCTGCCAACGAGCAGACCAAAAAGTCGATAAATTTCGACCTGCTCAACCGCATGCCCAAAGGTGCCGTTCTGGTAAACACTGCCCGCAAGGAAGTCATCTGCGAGGAAAGCCTCAAAAAGATTATGGCTGCCCGCAGTGATTTCAGATATGTCTCCGACATTGCTCCCGGCTGTGCCGCTGATCTTGAAAAAGACTATGCTGACCGCGTCTATTTCACGCCAAAGAAGCTTGGCGCCCAGACCGAAGAAGCTAACGTCAACGCCGGTGTTGCCGCAGTTAAACAGATCGTCGCCTTCTTCGAAAAAGGTGATGTCAGTTTCCAGGTCAACAAATAATCACCCAGGTAACGAAAAAAGCCCGCAGGCAGCAGTGCCTGCGGGCTTTTGTTTTATCGATATCAGGCGATCAGACGATCAGGCCGCGGCTTTTGACCTCTTCATGCTTGCGCGACACTCTTGCCAGCATTGCCGGCACGAATTCATTGTCTGTGGTACTGTTGAGTTTTTTCATGACCAGTGGCAGATTAGCCATATCTTTGAAAACAATCGGCTTTTCGATGTAATAAGAAACCGTTTTTTCTTCGCTCAACCACTGTTTTTCAGAATGGGCAAGACCGCTGTCGGTCTTTTGTCTGAGCATGGCCAGCGCACGTTCGATCGCCACACCGCGCACTTTTTTGCCGGTCAGCAGCAGAAAATCGAAAATGGCTTCGAGACCACGCGAAAAATCATATTCGTAAAAGCGCGGAAAAATGATTTTGTTCCAGTTTGTGTCAGGAATTTCTTTGCCCGTGGTCGACATGTACACCTGATGTTTGAGCAGATAACTCACTGCTTTCTGCATATTGGCAGCATGGCTTTCGACATCCTTTGTGAATTTTGCATACTCGATCATGCCTTCGAGCACGACCGTGGTCGAAATCAACGAGCTCTTGCCACTGCCGGTATATGCAGATTCATCACAGTTGTAGCCACCATCCGGCAACTGATAGCGTGAAAGCCAGTTCTTAGCCCAGGGCACGTGCGCAAACACATCAAAATCGAGTTTTGAGGCCACTTTCATGAGACCGCCCAGAAAGCAGAAACACATCACCTCGGTATGGCCATTTACTGGACCGTCTACATCTTCTTCTCGCACCGGAAAGACCTTGAGATATTGGCGATCAGCGCAGGTCAACAGTTCTTTGAATGCCTCGACCGGTACTTCAGCCAGACGCCCGGTTTCTTCAAGCAGCAGAATGTACCACCAGGGGGAATCCCATTTTGGCCAGTAAACATCTCTTTCGATCATCAACAGGGCCTTTTCACTCTGAATCAGCGCCCCGACCTCACTCAATTCATTGGCTTTCAACACGCCCGAGATCATTTTTCGTTCCTTTACAGATTTTTAACTTCAGAAGCTATAACCAGCATCGAAACACATGTCTTTTGATAATAAGACAAACAACCAAATTTTGGAAGAGATTACAAGCAAATTAATTGCTATTTCGACGAAATTCGCCAAAATCATGAGCCTTCGATAGTAGATATAAATAATAGGAGGATTGTCGGGCGGGGGCTTTCGTATTAGAATTGGCTGATGAGCAAAAAAAATACCCGCCCCGAATCACCGCTGGCACGATTACTGAAGTTTTTCATATCATATTTGGCGCCGGCTCAGAAGCAAAAGACGAAGGCAGACGAAACTACACCATCACTCAGGACAGACGAACCGGCGGCGAAGCCTGAACCGGGACAGCCAGTCTTTGTCGTCTGGGACGCAATAGGTGATGGGCGCGTAGTTGGTGTCTTCGACAACGAAGAACTGGCACGTGCGCTGTTGTCGGTTAACCCTCACTACTACCGCTATTACCGCTGCCGTTTCGGGCAACCGACGGCTGATGCTGTCGCCTGGCTCGACCAGGCCGGCAGAGAACATATCAACAACATTATGCAGTTACAGTCGAGCTTTAAGCTGAGTCTCGATCAGGGCGATCATCTTTGTGCCGGTGGCGGGCACATACGCAAGGCTGACAGTCATGACATTCCTGCCATGGTCGAAATCTGGCTGAGCGCATCGATCAGAGCCCATAATTTTATCAGCAGTGATTTCTGGCACAAGAACGCCATAGAAATGCGCGACCGATATCTGCCTGCCAGTGAAAACTGGGTATACTGCGAAAATGAGCGCATTTTCGGTTTTGTCGCTTTACAGCAGAACACTCTGGCCGCGCTTTTTGTAACGCCGGGTCACCAGGGGCGCGGGATAGGCCGCCAGCTGCTGAAGCATGCCAAACAATTGCGCCAGACACTGTCGCTGACGGTTTATGAAGCCAACACTAAAGCCATAGATTTTTACAGTCACCACGGCTTTAAAATGATGATAGCTCAGAAAGACCCGCATACAGGCCATTCTGAGTTACTAATGTCCTACCCCTGAGATTGAGAAGCGGCCGGGGCATTTCTGCCCCGGCGCGGTATCAGGGTCAGCGCGGCGGCGGCGCGGCTTCGCGAATCACGGCACCGCTGTTGTCGGTCATTATGAGAATCGAGAACTTGTCGACGTTGTCGAGTTGACTGGTGCTGATTGAGGCGTAGTCGAATTTTCCACGCAGATCAGTGTAGCCATCCTTGTAGAAATGAACCTGACCGTCCTTATGGCGGGCATAGACCTTGATGTAGGCACTCGATACCGGTCGGCCATCGTGCAGACCGGCAATCTGAATCTGGCCGTAAGTCTCGATCATGCTGATCGCAAGAGAATGCGGGTAATAGGCCGCTGACCGGCTCAATCCTCCACCGGTCACCTCGATCAGCATATTGCGGTCTTTATACTGCTCGGGAACTTCGATCGGCGACTGCGCGGACTTTTCGTCAAGTGTGAGCACGAGCGAATGATTAGGTCTGATGATCGAGAACTGGCCACTGACTTCCTGCACGAAGGGTTTGCGTGAGAACAGCAGTTCGATATCCATGAGATAGAAGTTAACTGTAACCTTCTCAAGGTTGCGATGACGCAAAGTTACCTTGCGATTGTCGATGGCAAGCTCGATGGACGGCTGACTGGCAGCCAGCATGCGTTGTTTCTGTTCGCGGTCTTCATCGTCGGTGAGTTTCGGGCCTGAGCCGGATATTTCAGCGGCCTGGGCAAGAATGTCGGCGAAGAAGTTGCGCCAGCGCACAACCGGGTAGTCTTTGTACTTTTCGGCAATCCTGACGGCTTTTTCGGGGTCACTGTTCGAAAAAGCGAGATAAGCTTCTATATACTGATATTGGATCGTCTCTGTAAGTGCCTTGTCAGCGATCTTAGCGAACTGCCTGCCGGCATCTTCGATGCGATCCTGCAGCAGCAGGTAATAGACGACAGCAAGACGGTCGTAGTCGCTTAGTTCCTTACGGTAGCGCAGATCGTAAAGCAGCGCCTGATATTGTGCGGCAAACTGCGCATTGAGAATCTCACGCTTTTTGCCGAGCTGGTAAACACGGGCATTGACCAGCGGCCAATATTCCTTGTGCTGATATGTATGGCGGTCGATCGGATTAACGACCAGCAGATCACTGAATAAGCTGCTGCCAACCTGGCTGGCAATCGGCGAACCGGCAAGATACTCGCGAACAGCCGGCATGTCGCGATGCGTTATTCCGTAAGACCAGAGAGTGTGGTTGTAAGCATGACGACTGCGCAACAGCTCGAGAGTCTTTTTGAAGAAATCTTCATTCTTCATTCTGAACGCTATCTTTTCGAGATCATGGCGTTCGACGTTGTCGCGGGCCAGGAATTCAAGGACTTCAGCGTCACTGCCGTGCTGAGAAATCCAGGGCCATGAGGTTTTGTCAAAGCTGGTCAATTCTTTGACCACATTGAAAACGAATGGCCTGGCCGAGGCCAGCAGCTTTTCGTTTTCGGAGACATGCACCGGATAATGCTTGAATTTGCCAGGATGCGGGAAGTAGAAGTAGTATTCGGCGGTCTTGGTCGAGAAAGGTTCGAGCTGCAGATGAATGCTGCGGGTATACAGGCTTTGCAGCACCGGCACGGCGCCGTTGGGAATCTGCATCAGCACATCGACCTTTTTGATCGATGAAGTCGGGTTGGTGATTACCACCTGACAGCCATAGACCCTACGAATCAGAAATTCTTCGGTCACGAACTTGTCGAAGCGCTGATTGCGCTCGTAGTAGTAACGATCGTTGTAAGCGAAGAAGTTCTGACCGGTAAGAATGCTGGCGGTTTCATCGGCAGCAGCAGCCGGTTTTACTTCCTGGTGGAAAACGACGACATTACCACCGGCTTTTAACGACATTTTTCCGGCATTGAATTCGGTCTGATGCTTTTCGGCCTTGAAAGGAAGATCAATGACCGCCAGTGCCATCATCATTTCGGCAAAGTTGCCGGTAGCCTCGGCGACATTGGTCGAGACAAACGGGCCGTTGCCGCGATGACAGGCGTAATCGCGCCAGAAGGCATTGATCTTGATGAGATCGGCGAGCTGCTGCTCGATGGGCAGCTGATAATAATTATTTTCAACCCACTCTTCAGTGGTATCGACCTGTCTGAACATCTGGCGCACCTGCTCGCGCCGACCTGAGGCGTCTTTCATTTTACCGCCATCGAAATCATCGGCAAATGCCGCCTCTTCCTTCAATTCGCGCATAAGACCAGCTGGCGCTGCGGATGGCGGGGGCGGCGGCGCCATCGGCTTCATCGCACGTGACTTGGCAGCTATCGATGGCGTCGGCGCGTAGGCCTCTTCCATATCCATTTCCATCGGTGCGGGCTCGGCCAGGCTCAGATCTTCATACTCATTCTGCGATTTAACAGCATCTTCGAACGCGGCCGCGAATCCCTTGCCATCACCGGTTTCGAGTGCACTGCCCTTCAGCGCAGTCTTGAACAGGTGATTGAAGCGTTCACGGTCTTCTGGCAGCAGATCGAAACTGTCGGTCGAATGTCTTTCGAGCGAAGCACCCTGATCCGGCAGGCGCTGTCCAAGCAGAATGCGCTCAAAGGCATTGAGGCGGCTGAAAGCCCAGGGTTCGAGATATTCCTTGAGGTCAAGGTCCAGAAGCCACTTGTCGATGAAGGTCTTGTCGCGCTTGTTGGCGATATAAGGCTTCACAACGTTGTCAAAGAACTTGCGGTCCTTTTTGTAGATAAAGAAATTCAGTTCGTGGCAGGAATACTTCGAATAGAGCTCGAGCTTGCGCGCTTCTTCGAGCGTCGGCCAGCCGTTGATGAACGAAAACTCAGTGAGCTTGGCATCGGCATTAAGTGCCATAAACAGGCGATACACGGCGGGCAGCGTATCGAACAGTTCGATGCGGGTCGTCGTAATGTCTTCGATGGCAAGAGCTTTTTCAGCAGTCAGCGCAGTGATATTCTTCTGTTCGGAAAAATGCTTTTCAGGATCGAAGCCGCGGGCCAGACGAAGATCTCGATGTTTTGCCGCTACTTCCGGGAATGAGATTTCGCGGTAAGCGACAGCATACTGATCGACAGCCAGAATCTGCAGGTTATGGCGCGGACCGAACTGATTGAGATCGATTTCGAGCTGTCCGTTTTCGTCAGGTTGCAGGTTGGCCAGCAGAATCGAGGGTTCTTCAAGGAAGTCAAGATTGACGAAGCCCTGCATGCTTGTGGCAGCAGCTTCTTTTTTTCGACTGCGTTCGAGCGATGCTGCTCTCTGAGCAGAAGGGGCAGTCGCACCACTCCAGGCGCCGCCGCCAAGGGCATCTCTGGTTGTCGTTTCGGTCTTGCGCAGCGACCATGGGTTCAGCAACAGGCCGGGGCGCCGCAGCATATTACCCGGAAAGATCTTTGAATATCGTCTTTCAAGGATATAGCGATATTCATCACCGATATTTCGACCTGACAGATAACGTGATTCAGGCAGCGAAAGAGCGGTGATACCAAGCAGCGGCGGCTGCATGGCGGCGAACTCGTCAAAGATCATGAATTCAGGCAGGAATCTTGCCGCAACCACATGGACGCGAATATCTCGCCCGGTGTTGGCAAGATTTACGACCAGTTTGTTTCCGGATGAATCGGGTTTCGCATCGACAATCTGCAGCGCCATCGGTCGGGTCAGCGGCAGGCAGCGACGCTGGCCGACCAGATAACCGCGCACCTTCTTCCCATCGCCGATTTTAATCTGAATGGCGTTGAGTGACTGTTTGAGATAAAGCTCGAAGTCGCCGGCCGGCAGGTCTTTGATCAGCAGACCGCGATCTTTGCTGCTGACTTTGCCGGTGAAGTCTTCGACATAAGTGCCGCCTCTGATCTCGTAAAGCGAACAGATGTCTTCGATTTTAAGATCGGGCGCATCCGGCAGCGGAACCACGATCTCGCTGCCAGTTCGCGCACAGATCTGATCAGGCTGAGTTACCTGGTCCTGGCCGGGCGAGAACTGATGGTCATTCATATCAGCCCCGCTCAGGCGGACATACTGGATGTCTTTGAGGGCGCCAAGATAGACCCTGCCGCTGTCGTCCGTCTGCAGGGTGGTCAGCAGCGTGCGACTTGTATAGCGGTGCTTAACCTCAACATTTACCGGAATCTGCGCGCAGGGCTCGCCGCTTTTGCCGAGCAGCTCAACTATGTGCATATTGCCGGAGCGGCGCACGAAGAAGCTGAGGGTCTTTTCGCTGCGATCGATTGCATTTACCGAGAAGCGCCGGTCGACGTTGAGGTCGATCTTTTTGCCCTGACTGAGATTATCGATTTTGGCGCGGACAGCAAAGTTGATCTGGCTGAGCTTTTCGGGAACCTTGAATTCAAAGGTTGATTCTTTGTCGTTGAAGAGTTCGAAGCCTGAAATTTCGCGGGTTGACACGACGTCTTCGCGGTCTGTCGAGGTTATCAGCAGCGCCACTTCTTTGAGCAGTCCGACGTCGATCGGCATGCCGTTAAGAGTAAGGGCCGGCCGGAATACCAGAGTGGCAGTTTTACCTTCGATCAGAGCCTCGCGATCGACATGAAAACTTCCGGTCAGATTATAGCTTTCCGACTGATGATAAAAAGTATGCAGAGCGGCAAAGTCGCCCTGTTTAACCAGAAACTTGCGATTCTGCGGAGAAGTGCTGTAAGGAACATTGATGACGCCCTGCTCGTCAGGCTTGTATTCCTGACCGGCGAGCATGATTACGGCATCTTCGACCTGTTCACCCTCGTCGTTAAAAATGGTGAAAAGCTGGCCGGCCGGGCCACTGCGCTCGGCGAAATAGAGCTGCCCACGCCGGATCAGCGCGCGGCTGCTCATGCCATTTCCGATCAACTCGACGACATAGACGCCATTTTCTTTAAGTTCCGGGAATGCGAATTTCTCGACATGGCGTCGGTGTTCGGGTTGCGGGTATTCAATCAGACGTTCTTCATTCGCCACGAGACCGTCGAGATCGATGGCTGTGGTAACTTCTTCCATGTTCTCGCGGTAGTAGCTGGCGAGATTGATCTTATAGATCTTAACTATAAGTTTTTTAACGTTCTTGACACTGACATCGAGCGAGATCTGATCCTGCGGTCTTATTACCAGCCGGTTTGTCGGCAGCAGGTCAAGCTCGATGCGCTCTTTGAGCGCTTTCACTTCGTAAGCGCTGAGCAGCGAGAACCACTGTTCCATGTCGCCGATGCCGTTAACTATCTTGGTTTCGGCAAAGATCCGGTTGAGATAGTTGGTCTCGATGTAACTTTGAAAAATACCGGTATCGTTCTGATCGACCAGCAGAGCCTGGAGATAGTCGCGCACGATCGGCTCATCACTGCCGATTCGGCCGAACAGTGTCGATGAACTGTAATTGGCGTTGAGGTCGACGCGGAAGTTGCGGCCTTCATTGGTTTCGAGAATTGCCTGTTTGATATAGGAAACCGGACGCGGAAGTTTGAGATATTCGATGAACAGCGCCCTGTCGTAGACGCCGTTTTTGCGCTT
>JAKJFO010000360.1:0-280 GCA_022704885.1 Candidatus Rifleibacteriota bacterium
GAAATCGAACCGGAAATTGCGGCTTTATGCGGCAATCAGATTTTCGGCTGCGATGTATGTGTAAAAATTTGTCCCTGGAATCAAAAGAATCTTGTTAACCAAACGCCATTGTCTTTACATCATATCGTAATTGGAGAGATGAAAGATCTGGATTTATCCGATGCTGAATTCAAAGAAAAATATCAGGAAACACCAATACTGCGTACAAAAAATTCCGGGCTGAAACGAAACATCAGAAATGCCCTGCATAACTTAGCTAAAAGCGGCTAAGGTTTTACGC
>JAKJFO010000360.1:369-630 GCA_022704885.1 Candidatus Rifleibacteriota bacterium
TTTTACGCTAATACCTGAGTTTCTCACTTTTTGAAAAAAAGTCCCTTTTTACGCTCAAATTTGGAGATTTCAAAGAACTAATTCGAGATACTCAGGAGGACACACATGGCAATTTGTCATTGCGAGGAGGGCGCCAGCCCGACGAAGCAATCTTTTTTCGTATGGCATTCTTTCCCTAATGCGATAGTGAATTGCTTCGCCATTACGGGACTCGCAAGGAAATATATCACCCCAACGGGGCTTGTACGGCGATCTGTCATT
>JAKJFO010000361.1 GCA_022704885.1 Candidatus Rifleibacteriota bacterium
CATGAAATCCGAGCCCAGCACCTCGTCGAAAAGGCCTTCGAAATCGTACAGACGCAAGGCTTCTAGAATGGTGGGCGTGTCGTTGGAGGAGATCACAACCATCGGGTGATTCTTCTTGAGCTCTCTTAAGACCGGACGAATGGCGTCGAAAGGCTTCATCCGGGCATAGTCGACTTTTGCCAGAATGTCGATGGAGGCGCTCATGAATTTGTCCATGTCCACGCCCTTGGCGGCAAGCGACGTATAAAAGTTGTCCTCAAAGAGTTCCAGAAATTCTTCCCGCCCGCGCGAAAGCGGCTGGCCGATGGCCGCCAGACAATCCGTTACAGTTTTTTCGTAAACGTCGAGCGAATCCACCAACACGCCGTCGAAGTCAAAAAGGAGCAGTTTCATCGTCGGCGCTTCTCCTTTTGAAGCCCGGCAAGATTTTTGCGGGTGGGTTTGGCGATCACGCCATATTCCGTGATGATCGCGGTGATGAGTGTTGCCGGCGTCACGTCGAAAGCCGGATTGTAAACCGGCATCCCCTGGGGCGCGGCGCGCTTGCCCCGAAAGCTTGCAACCTCCTCGGAGGACCGCTCTTCAATGGGAATGTCCGCACCGGATTTCAATGAAAAGTCAAAGGTGGA
>JAKJFO010000362.1 GCA_022704885.1 Candidatus Rifleibacteriota bacterium
TGCTCGTAATCGAATACTCACACGAATACACAGCGAAGAATTTCAGGCTTTGCTGTAAGCAGATTTGAGCCAGGATCGGTAACTGGTGCTTTGAGAAAGTTTGAGATTAATATTGCGCGCAGGCTAGTGGTCTGTCAAAGTTGAATTTACGCTAAAAATAGTCATTGCGAGGAGCGTAGCGACGAAGCAATCCCTCTGATGACAATGGGATTGCTTCGCTTCGCTCGCAATGACGGAAAACCACACGTTCAATGTTGACAAAGCACTAGCCAACCACTGCTGAGAGCCGTTCTGCTGCGTTGCTACATAAAAAATGCAGTCGCCATCTCCTGATGCCGCGCAAGTGCGGCATGTCGCTATATTTAACCCGCAACCAACCACTCACCCCCGATTTCTCATTACCATAATCCTTGTGACTGACAGAGTAGAAGCAAGGAGAAAGTTTGTGACGAGTGAAATCGAATACCGGCCGTGGGGCGGTTATCAGGTTCTTGAAGAGGGCGAAGGCTTCAAGGTTAAAAGAATATGGGTAAATCCCGGTGAAGTGCTGAGTCTGCAAAGTCACACCCATCGGGCCGAACACTGGGTCGTGGTAAAGGGAACCGGGCAGGTGACGGTTGGCGGTC
>JAKJFO010000363.1:0-261 GCA_022704885.1 Candidatus Rifleibacteriota bacterium
TTGTTTCCAAGCTGGCAACGCTGCCGCGGGGACTGGTGCTGGTGACCGGACCGACCGGAAGTGGAAAATCCACAACGCTCGCTGCCATTATAGACGAGGCAAACCGCCTGCGCCGCGACCACATCATTACCATCGAAGACCCGATCGAGTTTGTCCACAGGAGCCAGAACTGCATCGTCAATCACCGTGAAGTCGGTATTCACACCAAAAGTTTTTCCGCCGCGCTGCGCGGCGCGTTGCGTGAAGACCCGGACATCATTA
>JAKJFO010000363.1:286-622 GCA_022704885.1 Candidatus Rifleibacteriota bacterium
GCGAAATGCGCGACCTGGAAACCACAGCCCTGGCGATCGAGGCCGCTTCCACCGGCCATCTGGTGCTGGCCACCGTCCATACAACCAGTGCGGTTAAAACGGTCGACCGCGTTGTGGAAATTTTCCCCGAGTCCGAGCAGCTGCAAATCCGCTCCACTTTGGCCGACGGCCTCAGAGCAGTTATTTCCCAGGTGATCTTCAAAAGGTCGGACATTAAAGCACGATGTGTCGCTCTGGAAATTCTCGTCGCCACGCCGGCTGTGCGAAATCTCATCCGCGAGCAGAAAACCTATCAGATACCCTCCATGATTCAGGCGGGCAAGAAATACGGCATGC
>JAKJFO010000364.1:0-274 GCA_022704885.1 Candidatus Rifleibacteriota bacterium
GTCTGAGTCAGTCCAATGCACAAAAAAGCCAGCATAATAATTTTTCGCATAGTTTAACCTTTTTCAGCACGCAATCTCTTCGAGAAGAAAGTTTTTGAACCTGTTGAAATCGTCAGCAAGACGCTTTGATAGAACGGAACGGTTGGAGACTGCCTGCAATGGCGCGGGCAGGTCGATACTGAGGGCGAGTGTCTGTTCGACGGATTCTTTGAATTTGGCGGGGTGAGCGGTTCCAAGAAATATCCCCTGTTCTCCCGGTTGAAGTGAGGTCTGC
>JAKJFO010000364.1:377-617 GCA_022704885.1 Candidatus Rifleibacteriota bacterium
GGACAAGCCGGTGAGGTCGCGGAGCGGTTTGTCCATCGCCTTTAAAGTTGCTTCGACGCGCGGCCAGTTGCTCGGGGCGGCGACATCCATGGCATTCGAAGCGGTTGCCACCGTCGGGTTCGGCGACCAGACTCCACTGCTCAGATAACGCGGAACCGTGTCATTGCAGTTGGTCGCAGCAATAAAGCGTTTGACTGGCAGGCCCATGGCCTGTGCCAGCAGACCGGCAGTCAGGTTGCC
>JAKJFO010000365.1 GCA_022704885.1 Candidatus Rifleibacteriota bacterium
TAACGGTATGTCATTGATGGGAATTTCTTCGGATGTCCAACAGATCGTCAAAGGTCTGGTCGTGATTTTTGCTGTCGCTTCCGATATTCTTTCCAAAACAAAATCGTCGAAATAATATATCTATTTCTTATGCAATGCAAAAAGAGCTGATTTCTAATCAGCTCTTTTTAATACGCATGTGGTAGTCGATTCCTTCGCAGCATTTGTCATGACTAACTTTGCTCCTGTGTGGCTCGCAATACGAGGATTCAAAGCTGTAGAGCTCTCCTGAGTTTCTCACTTATTGAAAAAAAGCCCAATTTTACGCTCGAATTTGGTGATTTCAAGTAACTAATTCGAGATGCTCAGGGGAACGCACATGGCAAATTGTCATTGCGAGGAGGGCGCCAGCCCGACGAAGCAATCTTAAGTATTAGAGAAAAAAAGCCTTAATATACATGGGGATAAAAGATGATTTATCCTAAAGGAACAAACTCCAATCATCTTTTCCACATTTGGAATTGCCGAATTTATTCATAAATTACCAAAAATATACACATTTTCCACATATGCTTTTGCATGATTGCAAATGCCGCTGAGAAAATTCTGGACGTGATCCCAGGTTAATGCATATT
>JAKJFO010000366.1 GCA_022704885.1 Candidatus Rifleibacteriota bacterium
TCGGCCAAAATCAAGAACATTCTGCGCAAGCCGGCAGGCGAAGTCGCAGAATACATATTTTCAGTTCTTTTCTGGATCCTGCGACTGCGCTTCGCTCCGCGCAGGATGACAAACAAAAATGGCCAAAGAGCCAGCTCTGAGCTGATCTTTCTGACCATGAGATTGCTTCGTCGCTACGCTCCTCGTAATGACAAGCTTAGCAATCTTCAGTCCTTTGTTGATGATGGGTTGAGAGATCACCGGGAATTACTGACAGCAGAGCAGTCGAAAGAAATAACCGGCAGGACAGCGATGAAAAACCGGCAGCTTCTTTCTACAGTAATTTCATGTAGCGCTCTATATGCATAAGAGAAGCTCTCCATACAATGGCATGGTTTTTGCTCAACATTGCCCACGCAGTAATTGCGTACACTTGCAGGAGGGTGCAATGCAGAAAAAATTCCGGTTACTGGCTTTAACCGCGCTCATATCAGGTATTTTCAGCTCAGGCGTTATGGCGGCGAATCCGCCGGCAGCTGGCGGCACACACTATTTTTCGGCACAGGCAAAAGGGATGCAGGCTCCGGCATGGCAGCGCACTTCAGGCAGCTCACGAACTCTGCGCAACACTT
>JAKJFO010000367.1:0-271 GCA_022704885.1 Candidatus Rifleibacteriota bacterium
GATCTGAAAGCGTCCTTTAAGTGCATCGCCCTTGCCGGCGAGCTTCCCCCAGGCGAAAACTTCATAATGTATCTTGTCTGATTGCCAGTTATAATGCACATAAGAAGAAACCCACTCGCCCTTGCGCTGGTCTTTTATTCTGACCGGCCGCGAGCGGTAATACCAGTAGTCATCTTCGTCGTGGGGCTGCACAATCCTGATGAGAAAGTGCGAGTCAGCACCGATCGGGTAATGCAGCATGCGCACGCCGGACTGCGCAACCTGTGCCGAC
>JAKJFO010000367.1:281-608 GCA_022704885.1 Candidatus Rifleibacteriota bacterium
GCAAACAGGACAGTCAGAACAGCAATAAAACGATACATTCAGGCCTCCAGTTCAAAAATCCAATTATCTGAGACTTTTCTTTCGATTACGATTACGATAACGATTACCGCTTCGCTGAGCACGATTGCATCAACGGGGAAGCGGGGCGGCGGCGATTTCGAGCCCCTCGGCGACGAGGCGGGCGGTGACGAGCTGGATGCCGGCGCGGGTGAGCAGCAGGCGGTAGGGAGTCTGCAGCTTGAGCCTGATATCGAGATCGGGCACAAAACGGTACACGGTTGCGGCAGCATCTTTGATCAGCAGCAGGCGGGCATAATCCGGGTGGTC
>JAKJFO010000368.1:0-248 GCA_022704885.1 Candidatus Rifleibacteriota bacterium
CCGGAATGACCCTCCCTGCCGTGGAGGCCGAGGGCCTCACGAGGAGGTTCGGGGAGATCGAAGCCCTGGCCGGGGCGACCTTCAGGGTCGATCCGGGGAGCATCTTCGGGATCGTGGGCCCCGACGGTTCGGGCAAGACGACATGCCTCAGGCTGCTCTCTACGGTGCTCACCCCCACCGCCGGCCATGCGAGGATCCTCGGTTTCGACACGGTCGGATCCCCGTGGCAGGTCAAGGACCGCACAGGG
>JAKJFO010000368.1:327-605 GCA_022704885.1 Candidatus Rifleibacteriota bacterium
GGTCCGCGAGGCTGCTCGAGTTCAGCGGGATGGGCCCCTTCATGAAGCGCAGGGCGGGCAGGCTCTCGGGCGGGATGAAGCAGAAGCTCGCGCTCATGTGCGCGCTGGTCCACACACCCGAGGTCCTTCTGCTCGACGAACCGACCAACGGGGTCGACCCCGTGTCCAGGCGCGACTTCTGGGCCATCCTCCACGACCTCGTCAGGGGCGGGATGACAGTGGTGGTGTCCACGAGCTACCTCGACGAGGCCGAGAGGTGCGGGAGAGTCGCCCTCCTC
>JAKJFO010000369.1:0-266 GCA_022704885.1 Candidatus Rifleibacteriota bacterium
CGTGCTCGTTCTCGTGCGCGTAATCGTAATCGAAAAACTCGATTACGAGGTCGATTACGATTACGAGAACGACTGATAGACCTGAATCTCGATCATGATGCATACCGATAATTGAATGTTTATTAACAGGATATTTATGGCCTGGTGCCAGCCTTTGGCACCAGGCTTATAATTTAAGTAAAGCGGATCTGGCCTGTTGTTTTTATGTCATTGCGAGGAGCCTTCGGGCGACGAAGCAATCTCAGTTCAGAACCTGCCAATGGCGG
>JAKJFO010000369.1:350-602 GCA_022704885.1 Candidatus Rifleibacteriota bacterium
CCGTCATTTGGGCACTCCTTTTGCTGTAAATTACAGCGCAAAGAATGCCATACGCCAGCCAGGTTTAAAAGATGCGGTTTACTGAGCGCTTACGGAGCTTTGCGTCTCGGCGACCGACCCTCCCACGCGTGGGAGGCCTGACCGCGCGCAATCCTGCGGCGGTCATGCATACGCGACATCCTGTCGCTAAGTCGGATCGCTGCCAGAATCGATAAAAGCTCTGTAATAATCGTGCTGGGGCTTCACCTTTTT
>JAKJFO010000036.1 GCA_022704885.1 Candidatus Rifleibacteriota bacterium
AAGGGCTGTTGTTGTGAGATTCTCCTGGCTGAACTGGCTTGTCTGCGTATTGCTGGGGTTACTGCTTTATCTTGGCAGTCCGGCGCTGGTCGAAGATGCTGAAAACCGCTGGCTCGACCTGCTTTTTCGTTATCGCGGGGCGGCGGCAACCGACTCACGCATCATCATCGTCGGAATCGATCAGGAAACTCTGAGCTGGGGCGCCCGGCCGATGTTTGCCTGGGGGCCTATATATGCTGAACTGGCGCAGGCGGCAGCGCAGGCGTCGGCTTCGGTTCTGCTTTTTGACCTGATTTTTTCGCCGACTTCAGAAAGCGTGCTGCGCGAACATGTCCGCTCACTCGCAGCAGAACTGGGCGAGAATGTGTCGCCGCGCCTGCTGCGGGCTATTGGCTTCGACAAGCCATTTCGAGCAGCTCTGCTCGAGATGATCAAATCAGGAACCCGGCTGGTGCTGGGATTTGCCTGGGAGCGCAACCAGCCGGTGTTTTCCGACCCTTCGCTGTTGCATATCGCCAGGCGTGAAAATACTGGATACTACAATATCGCAACCGCACGTGACGGAGTGACGCGAAGCATCGAACTCTACAGTGACCATGGCGGCGAGCGGGTGAGCGCTGTTTCTGTAGTGGCAGCCGGCAAACTCGCCTCGCTGACTGCAATACTGCCTGCCATGCCGTTGCAGCATATCAACTTTCGTGGGCCACGCAACAGTTTCAATCTGCTGCAGCTTAAAAACCTTCTCGAACGCTATCGTGCCGGAGAAAACCTGCATGCGCAGCTGGCTGGCAAAATCGTTCTTGTCGGTTTCACCGGTATCACCGACTTCAAATCGACCCCCTTCGGTTTCATGCCTGGAGTCGAGCTGCATGCCAGCATTATCGACAATCTGCTCAACCGCAGATTTCTGCACAAGGTATCGCCTGCGCAGGAATTGCTGGCAGTCAGCCTGATCATACTGCTTCTGTTGTTATGTTCGCTGCGTTACCGCATACAGTCGGTCATAGCCGGATTCATCGCGGCTTTCAGCTGGGCAGTTGTTTCGCTGCACGGGTTCGACGGATTCTATCTGCCGGTGGCCCGGCCATTGCTGCTACTCGCGGCATTCATAAGTATTACCGCCATTATCGCCTACCGTTCGATTTATGTCGACCGGCGGCGCGTGCGTCAGATATTCAGTCGCTACGTCAGCGACAGTGTTCTGCATCAGGTTCTGACTTCGGATGAGCGGGATTTCATGCAGGGCAAACGACGACAGCTCTGCATTCTGATTGCTGATATCAGAGGGTTTACCACGTTCAGCGAAAAACGCGATGCCCACCAGGTCGTCAAGTTTCTCAACGCCTATTTCAGCGCAGTTACCGAAATGATCATGCGGCATCGTGGTGTTGTCGACAAGTTTCTCGGTGACGGTCTGCTGGCTTTTTTCAACGCGCCGGTCGAAGATGACGATTTTGCTGATAATGCCCTGAAAGCAGCTTTAGAAATCAGGGCCTATTCAGATTCTCCGGAGTTCAGGGCGATCAGCCACGAAGAACGGCTGAAGGTCGGCATAGCACTGCATGTGGGTGACTCAGTGTTCGGTAACATAGGCTCGACACGTAAAACCGAGTTTACCGTTATCGGTGACACCGTTAACACCTGCTCACGCATGGAATCATTGAACAAAGAGTTCGAAACATCTATAATAGCAAGTGGCCAGCTGACTGCGCTGATTCGTCAGCAGGTGAAATGGCAGTTTCTTGGTAAACGAAGTATTCGCGGCAAGACCGCCGAAATCGAGCTTTACACGATTTCCGATCAGGAGTGAAATATGACGGTAAAGATATTTAAACTGGTTCTGGTTTGTCTGATACTGACCGCCTCAGTTCATGCGGCAGGTGAAGACGTCGCACTGGTTACGGCATTGACCGGCACGGCAACTGCCAGCTGGGTCGAACCGGTTGCTGACGAAAGTCAGGTCAAAGACGAAGACCGGCGCAGCCATGAATGGAAGCTTGAAGTCGCCGAAATGCTGCCGGCCGGTGCTGAAGTCAAGACTGGCGCTGATTCAGAACTGACCATCATTCATCTTGCCGGCAACGTCGAATATAACATCGGTCCCTTGGCTCAGGTCAGGATCAGCGACGACAAAGTGGAAGGACAGGATGTCGTATCCATGCCGGTAAAGCTGGTCTCTGCCGATCTCGGGCTGGCCGGTTCGATGCAGAATCAGGTCGGAGCCGTAATTTCTGATCATGTCGAAGAAGGTCAGGCCTCAAGTCTGCAAGATTCATACGATACCGGTGGAACCAAGAGTGTGTCTTTCGAGCTCAACCGCGAAACTGAAGAAAAGGCTTCGCGGCTTTCGATAGAGCTGCAACCGGCTCCTGCTCCTGCCGCCGCGTCTGGTGCCGCCGCCAGAATGCCGGTGTCATCGCTGCCGGTTGCCAGGATTTCGTCATCTGATGAAGAATCTGAAGACAGGTTAGATGCGCAGGTAGAGAATGAATATGCGAAAAAGCGCGAAGAAATGCCGCAGACCCTGGTTATGGTCGAAGCCTGCTTTGCTCTGCCGAAAGAGATACTGACAAAAGTTGCCCCGGAAGATGCCGGTCTCGAAGTTGCAGACTATGAAATCAAGATGGTCGACACCTTTGGTGGCTGGGTTGATTTTAACTTCAAGACACCGGTAGTCGAAAAGAACTTCAACCTGAACATCAAGGGCAGCAGCGGAATTCTGCCGATTACCCTGCATGTCGAAGATGCAATGCCGTCGGTGGCTTATGCCTGGCGCCTCGAAAAGAGTGGTCTGCTGGCGCAGGCTGCTTCGATATGGCTCAAACTGCAGGCTGGCGGTATGGCCGAAACCCGGGTTGCTCCTCACTTGAAGCGCATCAGGGGAAAATTGCTGCAGTCACAGAACTGATGCTGTTGTTGTTTACGTCAGCCCTGCTGCCTGCAGCAGGGCTGATTTTTCTTCGGCAGTAAGTAGTCGCAACTCTCCGGGTGGCAGATTGCCGAGCTGCAGAGGGCCGAAACGAATGCGGTGCAGACTGACGACCGGTCGTCTGAAGCTGGCAAACATGCGCCTGACCTGGCGTTTCTTGCCTTCGCTGATAATTACCGAATAGCATTGCGGGTCAGCGAGCTGGCGCAGTCGGCATGGTGCGGTAATGCCCTCTTCTATCGCCACGCCCTGTCGGAACTGTTTCTGTTCGTCAGGGCTGAGCGGCTCGCCATCGATTTTGACGAGATACTCTTTTTCGACCTTGTAAGAGGGGTGCAGCAGACGGTTGGTCAGTTCGCCATAATCGGTAATCAGCAGAAGACCGGTAGAATCGCGGTCCAGGCGGCCAATCGGGTAAAGGCGCCGGTCGGTCGGCAGGAAATCGCTGATGGTCTGGCGGCCGCGCTCGTCTTTGAGCGTGGTTACGACGCCGAGTGGTTTGTGAAAAATGTAGATCGCCGGCTGTTGTTTTGTTGGGGGGCTGATTACCTTGCCGTCGATTCTGATTTCGGGCAGCTGGTCGGGGTCGATCGAGAAACCCTGTGTCGTCAGGCGGATTCCGTCGATTTCGATACGCCCGTTTTCGATAAGCCTTTCGATGCCGCGGCGCGAAGCAATTCCCCATCCGGCCAGCAGTTTCTGAATGCGGACAGGTTCACTCATGATTCATACAGTGCGGTTCACCATTGGCAGAGAACAGTGAAATCCATGACGCGGCCCGCTTTGGTATCGGAATAGGAGCCGCGTGAAAAAAACGGGTCTCTGAGCTCGCCGGTGCGTTCGATCAATGGAAACAGGTGCGAGAAAATCAGGCTGCTCTTGAGAGTGAGACCCTGCAGTGAGACGGAGTTGCCAAAACTGGTTTCGACGGTAGTCAGAACTGCCATATTTTCGGGAATACTGCCGGATTTCCATGAGAACATGCCAGGTCTGAGAATATTGCAGAAGGTGGCGAAGTGACGACTGGCATCGTTGCGGGTCGGACTTATTCTGATCATGATGGCGGCCTTGCCGTCTTCTCTGGCACTGACCGAAGCAAACTGCACATACATGTCGTTCGAGTTGGCCAGATTGAGGGCATGTTCGATATCAGCGAATTCGCCAGAAAAAACGAATTCCTGATGCGTTTCGAGGTCGCGATGGCTGATCTGTCCGAATTTGTCGGAAAGGTTGGCCAGAATGGCCTCGTTTGCCTGAGCAATGAGCGGCAGGGTCAGAACTAACATGGTTAAAAGCAGATAAGCGGATTTTTTCATCGGTTCCCCCGGTCATTTGTCAAATTCAGCCGGATTACAGCTGATTACAGGATCAGGTTGCCGCCGGCAGTTCGACGGTAACCAGGGTACTGGTGTCGGGTGTGCTCTTTATGCTGATATCACCGTTACATAGTGATACCAGCTTCTTGGCTACAGCCAGTCCGAGGCCAAGAGATGACTTGTCTGCTGATGAAAAAGGCTTGAACAGGCTGGCCTGCTGCTCGAGCGGTATACCTTTGCCGCTGTCGAAAATGATGAATTCGACACGATCGGTCGTTTTGGGCTTGAGTCTGGTGACTACCTTGATTTCGCCGCCTTTGCTGCCGAGCCCGATCAGCGCATTGATGAACAGGTTGCTGGCGATGGTGGCGAACGACTCGGGGTCGATCTGCACTGGCGGCAGATCTGCCGGCAGGCTTTTCGAAACCTTGAGGTTTTTGCCGATATCCTTGACGCCTGAGAGCAGGCGGGCGGTAACTACGTGGTTCTTGAGCCCTGCAAAAATCTCTTTTTCGATGAGCTGATTCAGCTGCATTCTGGCGAGTTTCGGTTTGATATCGGCAAGATGCGAAATCAGATTTCTGACGTTGTAATCCATTCTCTGGCCCTGGGCCTGAATCAATGGCAGAACTTTGTCGGCCATGTCAGTTTTACCAGCCTGCGCGCGAATCTGCTCGAGTGGTGCGACTATGTTGTGTTTGAGAATCTCTTTGTTTATCGCTGCGGCTGCGGCCGCCGGCGATTCAGCGACTCCGGATACTTTTGCCAGCATGCTGGTGAATTCGTGCAGTTCACGTGACAGATTGCTGATCGAGCCACCGTCGGCGATGACGGCACCACCGGCTGTCGGCATTGCTGCCGTCGGCATGATAACCTTTGGTGAAGATTCTTCGGCCATTTTAGGCTTTTTATCTTCTTCGGTTTTTTCGTCGCCACCGGCATCGACAGTTGTGTTGAATACTTCCTGAACCGAGGTGACGCCTGTGATAAGTTTGTAAAGAGCCGATTCGCGCAGTGACAGCATGCCGTCTACCAGAGCCTGTCGTCGCATTTCCTCGGTATTGGCCTTGTTTTCGATCAACTCGCGGAACTTTTGCGTCATGGTGAGAACTTCGTAGATACCCTGGCGCCCTTTGAGTCCTACGTTATCGCAGTCCGGGCAACCCTCACCTTTGCGGAAAACCAGATTGTCGATCTTGTATTTATCGTCGAGGTGCAGCTTTTTAAGCAGGCGTTCGTCGATTCCGAGTGAGAGCAGCAGGTCTTTATCAGCCTTGTATTCTTTTGCGCAGGTTTTGCAGACCTTCTTGACCAGGCGCTGGGCCTGAACGATACGAAGCGAGGTCGAAAGGCTGAAAGGTTCGATGCCCATGTTGAGCAGGCGGGCTACGGTTGCCGGCGCATCGTTGGTGTGCAGAGTCGAGATGACGAGGTGGCCGGTCATTGCTGCCTTGATCGCGATCGAAGCGGTTTCGAAGTCGCGAATTTCGCCGAGCATGATGACGTCCGGGTCCTGGCGCAGAAACGAGCGCAGGGCGGCCGAAAAGTCGAGGCCGATGTCGGGGTGGCACTGCACCTGGTTGATGCCCATCAGGTTGTATTCGACCGGGTCTTCTGCGGTCATGATATTGATCGATGGATTGTTCAACAGAAACAGCGAAGAATAAAGTGTCGTGGTTTTACCTGAGCCGGTCGGGCCGGTTACCAGCACGATGCCGTTCGAGCATTTGACGCCTTCCATGAAGCGTTCGAGAACGAATGGCTCGAAGCCGAGGTCGCCGAGGTCTACTCTCAGGTTGCCCTGGTCGCAGATACGCATGACGATTTTTTCGCCCCAGATACAGGGAATGCATGACACGCGCAGGTCGATCTTGCGGTTCTGCATGTTGAGCTTGATACGACCATCCTGCGGGCGTCGGGTCTCGGCGATGTCGAGATTGGCCATGACCTTGATGCGGCTGACCACGCCGGCGTGCGCGGCGCGGGCCGGGGTCATGAACAGCTTCATGATGCCGTCGAGACGAAATCTGATGCGCAGTTCATGTTCGTAAATTTCGATATGAATGTCGGAAACATTCATGTTGACTGCCTGGGTCAGAATCAGGTTAACCAGCTTGATGATCGGGGCATCGTTTTCGCCCATTTCGAGGCCGTCGTCGTCACCGCCGCCGCCGCCGAGCTCACTGCCGATGTTGTCGGCAAGGGAGTCGACGTTTTCGCCATAAAGGTTGCCCAGAGCAGCCATGATCGAAAGTTCAGAACTGACGACCGGCGAAACCCGCATGCCGGTCATCATTTCGATGTGGTCGATGGTGATGATATCGGTCGGATCTGTCATTGCCAGAACCAGCTTGTTGTTCTCGCGTTTGACCGGGCAGAGAATCTGCTCATGGCAGAGCTTTTTCGGCAGCAGGGTGGCAAGCACCGGATCAACGAGGCTTTCGTCGAGATCGACGAATGGAATGTTGAACTGCTTTGACAGCGCGATTGACAACTGCTTGTTGGTGAGAATGCCGTGTTTTACCAGATAGGCGCCGAGGCGGATTTTGTCGTTCTTGGCGCCCTGAATGGCGTCGTTGAGCTGCTCGGCTGTGCAGTATTTCGATTCGACGAGAATGTCGCCGAGTCTTTTGCGCGGCCCTTTTGTCTGTTTAGACTGTTTTTCGCCGCTTTTCTGGGCGATCTTGTTGTCGAGTGCCTCGCCGAGAACCTTGGCCGGCCGCAGCGCCAGTGTAGCATTGGTGCCGATAAGAATCTGGCTGTTGCCTGGTTCGACCGTGCCGACGATGAGCTCGGCGCCGTTGATTCTGATTGGAATGATGCGGCGCTCTTTGATGAACTTGATATCTATAAGTTTGAAGGCATCCTGGGGGATGTCGATCTCATCGATCTTGATAAAAGGAACATTGAGAATCTCGGCTTCTTTGACCGCCAGGATTTCTTCAGTGATCGCATCGAGGCTGGCGAGAGATTCGATGAAATTTTTGGGGTCGGGGTTCGCGGTTGTCAGTTCTTCCCAGATTGCGTGGTTAACGATGTTTTCGTTGATGAGCAGGCGGCAGAGCTTTTCCATCGCTTCTACATCAGTTGGAAAAGCGGGAAAACTCTTCTTGAAGGTCGCCTGGTCCATCTATTTGTCCTGGTGGTTATTTTTGTTCGTCAACAAGCTGTTGGGCTATTCTAGCAAAAGATGGCCGCAGATTCAACGATAACGCTTTGCTAAAATGTGTACGCGCCTTTTTCTTTGCTTTTGATCTGATAAGCATGCCCAGCTGAAAGTGAGCGTCGGCATAGTCGGGGTTGAGCTCAAGCGCCTTTTCGAGCATGTCTTTAGCCTTTGTCGTATCATTCTGCTGAATATGAGCCAGTGCCGCCCAGTAAAAGGCATCCGGGTAAGTATCGTTGATTTCTATCGCGGCTTCAAAGTGACGCAGGGCGTCATCCCACTGGCAGTCTTCGAAGTATCTGATGCCAAGATTGATGCGGCTGGCAGCCATGTCGAGCTCGAGAATCGCAATTTTTTTCAGCTCGTTGAGAGCTTCTTCGTAGAATTCCTGTTTCATCAGCGATTCATAGTTAAGAAACTCGGGTGTATTGTCTTTGCCGGTTCTCAGAACCATCTGGTGATAATATTCGATGGCTTTGTCGGTTTCGTCACACAATTCATGTATGGTAGCGAGGTAGAAGCAGGCTGCCACCAGCCCGGGGTTCTTTTTGAGAACGCCCTTGAGTGCAGTTTTAGCTTCGGAAAGATAGCCACGGAAAAACAGCGATTTGCCGAGCGCGAGCCCGATATCGAGATAATCAGGGTGTTTAAAAAACTCCGTTCTGAATTTTTCTATGTCGGCATCGAGCGCATCGATGCGTCGTCGCAGATTCTGCAGGTTTTTTTGTATGGTCGCCCATTGTGGCTGCAGTTTGAGAACCTTGCGGAAAAGCCGTTCGGCATCATCGAGGTTGTTGGTCTGCATACGCATGGCGCCAAGGTTGTTGAGCAGGCGCGGGTTCTCGGGAGCCAGACGCAGGGCGGTTCTGAATACATCTTCGGCATCACGGTAGAGACTCATGTCGAGAAGAACATTCCCGAGATTGTTGAGCACTTCAGCATCTTCTGGAAAGACGTGGGCTGCGTGCTGAAGCGTTCTTTCGGCTTCTTTCAGCATGCCGAGGCGGCGCTGGGTGTTGCCCAGCAGCATAAGAAGAGGGCGGGAATCGGGAATCACCGATTCAGCCTGTTTAAGTTTGCGCAGAGCCTCACTGTAACTGCCGCGTTTGAGCAGGGCCTTAACTTCGGGCCCGAGCATCGAGGAATTTTCGACAGTCAGCTCGTCTGAGAGTTCCTGGATCTCAGAATCGAAATTTTCTTCGATAAAGGTGGTCAGTTGCCCGGCCACCTCGCGGTTGCGCTTCAACGCCGCTTCGATGATGAAGTCGATGTTGGGATAGTCAGGCTCGATTTTTTTGACCTGATTGAATTCCTGGAGAGCAGATGAGTAAAACTCGCCGCGGAAATAATTTATTCCTCTGTCAAAGTGTTCTTCAGCCTGTTTCGATTTTATTATCATTTTACGGGTATTGCCTTACGCAAGGGTTGGTGATACAATACCCTATACCCCATTGTGCACTTGCTTGTCAATGGCGAAAACGTACCCTCAGGAGGGTTCTCATGGATTCCACGCCCGGAATCAAGATGAAGTTCTGTGAATCTTTAGACCGCTTTGTTGCAATTAGATCATTCACTCCGGAGCAGAAGCAGCAGCTTTTCAAAAACATCAAGATAACTGACAAAAAGTCATACAAGCGGCTTATTATAAACGCTTCAGTGGTAAATTATCTCGATGAGATCGCTCCCCTGGTTTTCGGAAACAATGAATACCCGCTCCTCGGCGAGATCATCGAGCAGGAGCTTTTTAACCTTTGTATCAAGGTTAATCCGTCGCTCGACATCAAGGAAGTAACCATCCAGGTCGACGAGCAGACCGCTAAAAGCGGTGCCATCACCATGCTTGGCTCTGAATCTGAAGAAGCCAAATCAGCGCAACAGCGCTACATGGAAATCGAAAAGCACCTGCGCAAGCGCATTATCGGCCAGGACGAAGCGGTTACCGCTGTTGCCCAGGCCATCAGAAAAGCGCGCGTCGGTCTTAAAAATCCGAAACGACCGGTTGGCAGCTTTATCTTCGTCGGTCAGACCGGCGTTGGTAAAACCGAACTGGCCAAGGCTCTGTGCGAATTCATGACCGGCAGCGAAAACGATCTCGTTCGCATTGACTGTTCAGAATTTGCCATGAGCCATGAATACGCCAAACTTATCGGTGCCCCTCCCGGTTATATCGGCCACAATGAAGGCGGCTACCTGACCGAATCGGTTAAAAACAAGCCGAATGGCGTAGTTGTCTTCGACGAAATCGAAAAAGCACACGAAAAGGTGCATAACCTTCTTCTGCAGCTTCTCGATGAAGGCATTCTCACCGACAGCAAGGGCGAAACTGTCAGTTTCCGTGAATGTGTCATAATCCTGACCACCAATATCGGGGTTTCAGACATCACCACAGAAGAAAGCAAGCCTGGCTTCAGAGTCGAAGACTCAGCCAGCAAGGTTACCGAGAAACTCGATGACCTTTCGCATGAGAAAAAAGCCAAGATCACCCGTAAGAGCCTCGAAAAGAAGTTCCCGCCTGAATTCCTCAACCGCATCGACGACATCATCGTCTTCAGAGCCCTCGACAAGAACGACAACCGCCAGATTCTCAAGATTCTGCTGCAGGAAGTAACCGATCGCGTTTCAGGCCTGAGCATGCGACTGGGTTTCTCAGAAGACATGCAGACTTTCCTGGTTGACAAGGGCACTGACCTCAAATACGGGGCCCGTCCGCTGCGCCGCACCATTCACCGCTACATCGAAAATCCTCTGGCTGAAGCCATTCTTACCGGCTCTTTCAGCAAGGGTGACGATATTTCGGCCGAGTGTGGCAAAGACGCCGAAAACGAAGACTGCGCGATTTTCAAGGTAATCGGCAAGTTCGAGGTTAAAGAGCCCGAACCCTCAAAGGAGCCGCCGATTCTGCCCAAGTTCGACGACCCGCCGATCCAGGAAGAAGAAGAATAACTGCTTCGTTCATACATAAAAAAAACCGGCATCTCGCCGGTTTTTTTTATGGGCAGTAAATGATGCTCAATTCTTTTTGGCTACTCTGGTCGGAGTTTTGTCTTCATGGCGCTTCATATAGAGTTCGTAAGCTATCTGACCGGCTATCGAAGAGGCTTTGGTGCCAGAGTGATTTTTCTGACCGGCGAGAGTGACGATGCAGAGATCGCGCCCGGTTGCTTTGGTGAAGCCGCCGAACCAGGTGTAAAGATAATTCGGCGAAGCGCCTGTCAGGGTGCCGGTTTTGCCGCCACAAATACGCGACAGGTTCGGACATCGGCTGTAACCGCCGAAACCGCGCTTGCCGGTTCCTACTGCGGTGGTGGCATACATCATCTTGTAAAGGTCTTTGGCAGTTTCGACCTTGATCGGCTGAGCCAGCTGAAATGGCTTGCGTCTGAAGATCACTTCGTTTTTGCGCACCACATAGTCGACCAGATAGGGTTTCATGGTGCGGCCACGGTTGAGAACTGTCGAAATGATCTGAGCTACGTGAATCGGGCTGACAAGAAAGTCACGATTGAGACCGGCTGCAGCCTGTCCCAGTTTTACCGGGTCTGACGGCAGGGTGGCCAGCGACTTGTCAACCGGCAGATCGAAGAAAAATGGCTTATTGAAACCGTATGCCTCAGCGTATTTTTCAACCAGGCTGCGGCCGGCTTTTCGCGCAATGCGGCCATAGACGCCGTTGTGTGAGTTGGCAAAAGCTTTCCAGACGGTCATGTAGGTTTTGCCCCAGGCAAGAAAGCTGCTTTTGGCTGTAGTTTTTCCGCTGTCGATACCGGCGGAAGCGGTGATGATCTTGAATATCGAGGCGACCGGAAAGGTCGGACGCAGTGCCCAGTTTTCGGTTCTGTATTCTTTGCTGAGAATATTGAGAGTCTGACTGCGGTGACTTGAAGTCATCGCGAGAATTTCGCCGGTCGACGGGTCTTGAATGATGCCGGCGCCGATGCGGGTCGAGTATTTTTTGAATACGTCTTCGAGCATTTTCTGAAGTGCCGGACGTATGGTCAGCACGATATAAGTCTGTTCATCGAATTTAACGATATAGCGGTCGAGCAGCGAGGCGTATTCCCACTTGTTTTTGCTGATCGCCTCTATATATGCCAGTGCAGAAGGAGAATTTTCGTTTGACTCGGGAGGCCGGTAGCCTGCTTCGGGTTTGCTCGCGGTTGCTTCACTGTCAACTGTATCGGCTGCAGGGTTTGCCGGAGTCATGACGATTGCAGAAGGTGCAGTTTCCTGTGCAGCTGCCGTTGCGGTTGTGACCGGCGCCATTTCTCTGGTTGCAGGCGTGAGTTCTTCCTGATCGACAGCTGCAGGGCTGTTGCTGTCTGCTGGGTTTATGCTTTTGGTGCGATATTGAATGGCGACCAGAGGTTTCTTCTGTTCCGGAGTGCCTGGCAGTGCGGCAGTTTCGATTTTGCCAGAAACATATACCGGCTTGCCGTCTTCTTCGGCAACGTAGAGAACCAGTGCGTCAACCATGCGTGAGTCGATTGCCAGTCCCATGAAGGCGATGTAGCAGACTACGCAGAGTATGTTCAGCGGTTTGAAATAGCTTGAAACCATTAAATGGACCCTGTTATCAGTTTACTTTTACAGTCTGCAGCAGGCCGCTGCGGGGAACTTTGATTACACTGCCAAGTTTGAGTCCGCGTTCATCGGTAATGCGGTTGAGTCTGACCAGTGACTGCACCATCTGGGCGTTACCGAAAAGTTTGCGGGCAATTTTTTCGAGGGTGTCACCATGGATGACCTGGTATTCGACGAAGCGCTCAGAATCAGTAGAGCGAACTTTGGTGCTGTGTTCTGCGTTCGAATCTTCGGTGTCAATGCGAGCCAGTTCGAAGCTGTTGTCGCTGAAGTCGCGGGAGGCTGGCGCAAAAGCGCCTTCAGGAGCGACTTTAACTGGTGTAGTCAGGCGTGAGCTGCTGATCAGACTGTCGATTCTGCCCACCAGAACCGGTGACGCCGGTTTTTCGATACCAGGCACGATGCCGGTATGCGGCCCGATATCGCCGTGAATGGTGAAGGCAAAAGCGATCTGAAGTGCGAACAGGCCAGCCAGGAAAAACAGGAACAGACCGAACTGCGTTTTGGATTTGCTTTTATTTATCTGAGATTTCATGCCAACCTCCTGTACTGCTTGTTAAATTATCGGCAGTTTTGACAGCAAGGTTTAGGAAATTGCAGATTGAATGTTTTCGCTTTCCTGATTTTCAGCGGCGCTGACTTCTTCGACACGCATACCTTCATGCGTCAACATGGCAAAGCCGACGGCAATTACGTAAAAGTATGCGATAAAATGGCATACCAGGCCGAAGGTAGCGGCAATTTCGTGTGAGAGTCCAAAAATTCCGTTGAGCGTGAGCACGCAGCAGAACTGGTAAATGCCGATCATGCCAGGGCTTGACGGAATCATCGCCCCGATTGCCAGCACCGACATGAACAAAGTAGTCTGAGTGAAGGTGAAGTCTATCGAGAACATCTGCAATGACAACCAGAGTGTAAAGAGCGACAGTCCCCAGCCGACGAACGAGGTGACCAAAGCTTTGCTGAACACCAGGGGCTTGCTGATCAAACCGAGACCGTCGATAAACGAATCTCGCGAGCGGTTGAGTTTCGTGCTGAGCTTTTCCGGCAGCAGATTGAAGACTGACGATGATATCCTGACGAACAGGCTGCGTTTGAACTGCAGAATCAAGATGGCGATCAGTACCAGAGCGTAAAAGATAATTGCACTGATGCTGGCTTTCTCGATCAGTGGAGTGGTTTTGAAGTTCTGCAACGAAAACACCAGCATACTGACGATGACCACGCCGTCGAGAAAGCGCTCGAAAACCACCGAACCAAAGGCTTCGCTGCCGCCGCTGACCTTCTTTTTCTTCAGGTAATAGGCACGAAAAAACTCGCCGGCGCGCGCCGGCAGTATATTGTTGAAAAAATAACCGATCACTATGCCAAAATACGCGGTTTTAAAGGGAAACTTGCGCTCGAACAGTATCTGTTGCCATCTTAACGCCCGTACAAGGTGTTCCAGGGTGTAACTGATACAGATAATCAGGATAAATTCAAGCCTGAGGCTGGCAAGTATCGCGGGAACATGCTTCCAGTCGACTTTCTGCAGGGCAAGCCAGAGAAAGAAAAAACTTGTAATTATTCCCCAGAATTTCTTGGATTTTAGCATAGCAGGCATGGTACCATGTGCTCGTTTCATTCACAAGTTTGTTCGGCTCGATCTTCATGGTTCGGTTGACAAGCCTGGTGAGTGGCAAAATCTGGAGCAGGTGACGTGGGGTGAGCCACTGATGTGGACAGCAGTGCAGATTGGCGTGTGTCTGGTTTTTCTGATTCTGGTCGCATTCTGGATCGGCCGTAAACTTGGCCAGCGCCGCTTTTATCAGATTCAGGAAGAGATGCGCGCGCTCGAACTTTCGTTCAAGAATCTGATGGAAGACATGGAAATGGTTTCAGCCCATAACATGAAGGTTCTTGAAACCAGAACCGAAGAAATCAAGGAACTGATGACCATCGCCGATCGCAAATGCATCTATGTCAACGATCTGCTCAAAGAAATGGATGAAACTTCGGCCTCGCTGCGCATGCGTAATATTGGCGGTTCGCCGGCAGTAACCAGTATTGAAACCGGCGCCGAGCGCAAGGCCTTTAAAGAAATGCAGAGCTCGCTTGAAGGGCTGTTAACCAGGACTACCGATCTATCGGGACGCGTTGGCGAACTCGAAGAAAACCAGACGGTTTTTGCGCGCGACGATCTCGTCGATCTGGTGCGTCTCGAAGTGGCAAAACAGCTCAAAACGCTCGCCGGCGAAACCAGACCGGCGAAGAATGAAGCGGTCAGATCAGAGATCTCGTCTCAATCTGACAGTGATCGCGTCGTTCATATGCGGCAGCCGGTTCGCGAAAATTTTGCCGCACTTCCGAAGAATGTTAAAGAGCTTCGTATCGCGCCGATCGACGAAGGAGCCAGGCTTCCGGCGATTCCCAAAAAGACCGACCTCGAGGTCGAAGCTGCGTTGCCGCGCCCTGCCGCCGGTTTTCCCGTCAATGAAGTGCTTGAGATGTATCAAAATGGTGTGACCTTGCCTCAGATCGCGCGAACACTCAATATGAGCAAATCTGAAATAGAACTGATCATCAAAATCTACGGCGAAGGCGTTAGCATGAGGAAGATTGTCTGATGTCCATCAAAAGCTTGTCTCCGGCAATAAAGAACTCTCTCATCGTACTTGGTTTTATCGTCGCGGCTGGCGGCGCTTATTACCTTTCCAGCGTCATTGCGCCATTTCTGATTTCACTGGTCATCGCCTATGTTATTAACCCGGTGGTGAGAGCGCTGGTTGCCCGCAAAGTGCCGCGACCATGGGCGGTGCTCAGCGTTTTTCTCGTATGTCTGCTGATCTTCACGATTTTCGTAGTGCCATTCAGCGTTTCGATGGTTTCAGAAGCTGGCGATCTTGTCACCAAGCTGGCGAATCTCGATGTCAAAAAACTGGCCGACAATTACAAAGGCCTTGGCCTCGATCTTTACCATAAACTCGAGGGCATTCCATACGTAAAAAACTACATCGATGAGTTTGTGCAAAGCGACCGCCTGCGCGAAATGGCGGCCCAGGGCGTAATCATGGCGCGTGATGCGGCCGTCGCTCTGTTCAAAAAAGCGCTGGGTCTGGTTGGCGGCGCATTTTCGGGTATGTTGAACATGATTCTGATACCCATACTGGTATTCTATATTCTGCTCGATATTGACGAGATTTTTTCGAGCTTCAAACTGCTGTTACCGCCAGATTACCGCGATCGTGTGCTGGCGATAATCGGCAAGATCGATGTTCAGCTCAGTTCGCTTTTGCGCGGGCAGTTGCTCGCCAATTCGATATTTGCGCTGCTGATGATCATCGGTATCTGGCTGTCTGGCCTTAATTTTTCTTTGTTTCTCGGCCTGCTGGCCGGTATTGCCAACTTCATTCCGTATCTTGGCGGTCTGTTTACCATAATTTTTGCAGTGCTTGTCGCGATCGCGCAGTTTGGCTTTTCGGGCGCTCTGGTTGCAGCTCTGATCAAAGCCGCCATTGCCATCGCCATCATTCAGACCGTAGACGGCTGGTATTTGCAGCCAAATGTGGTTGGCGAAAACGCCGGCCTGCACCCGCTGGTAGTGATGCTGGCGCTGGCCATTGCCGCCAATATCGCCGGGATTCCCGGCATGCTGGTGGCGGTGCCGCTTACCGTGATTCTCAAAGTGCTCGGCCGCGAGCTCTATCACGAACTCTACGACCCGGTATAAACCATGACTGCAGCCATAAAAGTAACTGACCTCAACAAGTTTTTCGGGCGCAAGCAGGTTTTGCGTGCTCTGCACTTCACCATTCCGCCCGACACCATTGCCGGCTTTCTCGGCCCCAACGGCGCCGGCAAAACCACGACCATGCGCATACTGATGGGCCTGATTCCATCTTATAAAGGCAGCCTTGAAATGCTTGGCTGCACTATTCCGTCGCAGCGCGTCGCGGCGCTCGAACAGATCGGCGCCGTCGTCGAAAATCCGACTTTTATCGAGACCATGAGCGCTTATGAGAACCTTTACTGGTTTGGCTCGCTGTATAAGCCTCTGACTGACGCGAGAATCCATGAAGTCATCGATATGGTCGGACTGAAAGAGGCAATCAACCAGCGTTTCGGTACTTTTTCGACCGGTATGAAACAGCGTCTGGGCGTAGCCTTTGGCATTCTGCACAAGCCTCGCCTGCTCATGCTCGACGAGCCGACAAGCGGCATGGACCCGGCCGGTCGCGTGCATATGCGTGAGATTCTCAGGCGCATTCACCGCGAAGAAAAAACTTCGATTTTTCTGTCGAGCCACCTGCTCGACGAAGTGCAGCGCCTGTGCAATTACGTCGTCATCATCGACAAAGGCCTCACCGTCAGTGAAGGATACGTCGCCGACCTGCTCGCCACTCACCAGGAAAAGTGGGAAATCAGAATGCCAGACGAAGAGTTCGAGCGGGCACGCACTCTGGTCGCGGGTATGAGTTTGCCGATCAGCATCGAAAATGTGCCGCGCGGACTCGTTCTGACCATGAACGCCGGCCTGTCGGCGCAGGTAAATCAGGAACTGGTAAAGGCCGGCATAAAGGTCAACGCTCTCATTCCGCACGAGGCGTCACTTGAAGAAACCTTTATCAGGCTGACCTCCGACTCCGGCGACAAGGGAGGCAGCGCATGAAACGCATGCTGTTTCTGGTTCTCTTCGAACTCAAAAAGATTCTCAACCGCAAAAAGGCGCTGCTGTTTCTCATCGCTCTCAACGTGATTCCGCTGGTGGCAAGCCTTGCTCTGCTGATCGCCTACGTCAAATTCAAAAGTTTCGGCTTTGGTGAAGTGCAGTTCTCGGTGCTCTATGAAATCGTGCAGGGATTGTTTACCGGGCACGTCAAGCTGTTTTCGTTCATTGCGCCATTCTTTCTGGCGCTGGTGGTTGGCGACAGCTTTTCGACCGAGTTCAGCCGCGGTTACATGAAAATGTTGCTGCTGACGCCGATCAATCGCTGGCAGGTAATTACTGCCAAGACCGTGGCGATCATGATTTTTCTGCTGCTCGCTGTCTGCATCGGCGGCATGTTTCTGCAGGCCGACCTGCTGATTGCCCGCACCTTGACGCAGAATTCAGGTGTGATTCCGGATTCGATGATGAAAGAGCTCCCCGAACAGCTCAGCGCCAGCAAACCACTCTATCTCGTCAGCACCGGTTCGGCGCTGCAGCTGCTGGCGATGACCTTTTTCGGCAACCTCATGCTGATCGGATTCTTTATCGTCTTTTCGCTGTTCTTTGAATCGGCGATACTGATGTCTTTCACCAGTCTGAGCGTGCTGATGGGTATTCATACGTTCTATCTGATTGCCAGCAACCTGCTCAGCAAGATGGACCCGTGGTATGACACACTGGCGAAATGGTGCTTTTCGCGCCATCTCGACGATCTTTTCGCGGTGAAGAGCATCGAAAAGATACTCGAAGGCAAGGCCAGCATCTTTGCCGGCGAGATCTTTTCGTCGCTGGTCTCGATTTCGCTGTGGACCGTCGCGTTCTACCTGCTGGCAACTTTCATTTTTTCCCGCCGCCAGATTTTGCATTGAAAGCTATTAAATATTCGTAGATTTCTGCCGATAGGTTGTAAGAAATAAAAAAACCTGGAGGCAGATATGAAATCTTATAAAAGTTTTGCAATGGTGGCACTGGTCGTGGTTTTTTCGCTTTGCAGCGGGCTGCTGCAGGCAGTAACCAAACATGATATTTTTGAAGCCAGCCAGAAAGTCAAAGAGCTGCAGCAGCAGATCGACAAGGCATATGCGGAATTACGCCTGCTCAACGAAGAAGGCAACGAACAGTCACAGGAGCAGGCTCAGAAATTGATGGCCGAGATCAGGGAAATGCAGGCGGAACTCAACGTTCTCAAAAAGAGCCTCGAAAGCATGAAGAACGGCGGGCCGAAACTGCGCAGCAGCGGCAATGGTGGCAACGAAATTCTGGCTAACCGACAGCCGGCACGCGCCAGTCGCTGAGGAATGCAGCCAGTCTGCCGCTGTGAGTGCAGACCAGAAGAAGAACCGCAGAGTCACACCGTCTCTGCGGTTCTTCTTTTGTTGCTTATGCAGCAATAATTTGCTACTTTTGACAAGGTCAGACGATTCATACACTCAGAGGATTCTGGCGGTAAAAATGGACTCTCAGATAGTCAATCAGTTCGTTCGTGCGACTTCAAGCGTTTTTGGTCAGGTCAACAATGTCAGTCTGCTGAAAACAGATCTGAATTATTTTCCTGATGGCTGCAGCTTTCCGGCTCCTGTCAGCATTGGCCTTGGGGTCTCAGGCGGTTTCAAGGGACAGTTTTTTATCGTAATGGATGAAGTTGTCGCTCTTAAAGCGGCTTCAGTCGCCCTGGCCGGCAAACCGGTAACCGTTTATGACCGGCTGGTGGAGAGTGCGATCGGCGAACTTTCCAACATGATCGCCGGCGAGGCCAGCAAACGACTTCTCGAAATGGGCCTCGACTGCGATATTACCGTGCCGGCCATTACCCGCGGCAAAGATTTTTTTACCGCCAACGCCTGTTTTGTCGGTAAATTCGAGTGCGAATGGGGCGGTCTGCAGCTGATAGTTAAATTCGACAGTCGCGCCCAGATCAAATAGGCAGCGGCTGTAATTTTCTGATATAATATCTTACATAACTCAAGTTGGTCAGACCGACTCAGATTGAAATGAGGCAGGATCATGGGCAAAAAAATACTGGTGGTAGACGACGCTTCGGTCGTGCGAATGACTCTCAAACAGCTTTTCGAAAGTTATCACTACACGGTTCTTGAAGCCGAAACCGGTGAAGAAGCGGTTCAGAAATATCAGACCTTCAAGCCCGACCTCGTCACCATGGATATCACCATGCCCGATATGGATGGCATCACTGCGGTAAAAGAAATTCTCAAGCTCGATGCCAAGGCCAAGATCATCATGTGCTCGGCGCTCGGTCAGAGCAACAAGGTTAAAGCGGCAGTCGAGGCCGGGGCAAAAACTTTTATCGTCAAACCTCTGCACCCGGAGCGTGTTTTAACGACTGTAAAAAAGTATCTCGATTGATCAACGTGAACGACAGTTTTAAATTCAGAGGCGACGGCAACGAACTGCTGCAATGCTACCTGGCAGAATCGGTCGAGCACCTCGAAGGCATCGAATCGCTGCTTCTTCAGCTCGAAACCGCTTCTGCCGACGAAAGAACCGGTATCACCAATCAGGTGTTTCGCGCGGCGCACTCGATCAAAGGGTCGAGTGGAATGTTCGGGTTTACCAATATTCATGAGCTTTCGCACCGCATCGAATGGCTGCTCGAATCGCTGCGATCAGGGCAGCTCGATATTTCAGCCGATCTGACCGATCTGCTGTTGAGCAGTTTCGATCGCCTGCGTTATCTGATCGACCATTCGGCAAACAGCAACCATATCGACATTTCTGCAGTCTGCCATCAGCTCGATGAGGTGCTCGAAAAGGTTAAAGTGGGTAAGTCGCCGATGCAGCCTGTCGCCGCTACGGCCCGGCCGACTCTGTTTTCACTGCCTCAAGAAGAAATTGCAGAAGCCTGGCGCAGTGGCTGGAAAGTATTTTTCGGCCGTCTCGACCTGATCAGAAATCTCGATGAACAGGGAAAATCTCTTTGCGATTTTTTCAGATATCTCGACTCATTCGGCACTCTGGTGCTCTGTGAGTTCGATTTTGCTGCTTTTGATGAATCTGCTCAGAGCCAGAAATACCGGCTGCCGTTTGAATTTATCTACTACTCCGAGATGGAAGCAGAAGAGCTGGCCGAAATGCTGGAAGTTCCTGGCACTGTTTTCATCAGACTGGAAGAGCATACCGGGCCGATTCACACTGCTATGCCCAGGACTGCTGCTGGCGTCGAGTCTGCTCTGGCGTTGCCGGTTTCGACAGCAGCGGCAGAAGTTCAGCCGGTGCAGGTCGAAGAAAAATCTGAGCCGACTTTGCGGGTCAAGGTCAGTCTGCTCGAAGACCTGATGAATCTGGCTGGCGAGCTGGTTTTGAGTCGCAATCAGCTGCGCGAAGGTCTCAACCGCAACGATATGCGGGCCATACGCATCAGCGGCCAGCGTATGGGGCAGGTTACCACTGAACTGCAGGAAACCATCATGATGACGCGTCTGCAGCCGCTCGATCGGGTTTTTTCGAAGTTTCCGCGTATGATTCGCGACCTTTCGCGTCAGCTCGGCAAGGAAATTCTGCTGACCATGGAAGGCCGCGAGGTCGAACTCGACAAGGCGCTGATCGAAGGTCTCGGCGATCCGCTGACACACATGGTTCGCAATGCCATCGACCACGGTGTCGAACCGCCGCAGGAGAGGTTGCGTCTCGGCAAAAGCAACCCGGCGCGTATCAAAATTCAGGCATTTTATGAGGCCAGCCGCGTTATTATCGAAGTGAGCGACGATGGTCGCGGTATCGACGGCGACAGGGTTTGTGAAAAGGCGGTAGAACGTGGCCTGCTCTCGCCGGAAAAGGCGCGCAGTCTTTCGAACAAGGAAAAGCAGAACCTGATTTTTCTGCCCGGCCTGTCTACGGCTGAAAAGGTGTCTGAGCTTTCGGGCCGTGGTGTCGGCATGGATGTAGTCAAAGCCAACATCGACGGACTCGGCGGCAAGGTCGAAATCGTTTCAGAGCTTGGCAGAGGCTCTTCTTTCCGCATCAAGCTGCCGTTAACGCTCGCGATCATTCCCTCGCTGATTCTTTCGACCAGCGGCGAAATCTTTGCAATTCCGCAGCTCAACGTCGTTGAAATGCTGCTTATTCCGGCTGAAATGGTAAAACGGAAAATCGAAGTTATCGGCGACCAGGAGGTGCTGGTGCTGCGTGGCAAGTTGCTGCCGCTGATTTCGCTCAACACGTTTCTTGCCGGTAAAAGAACTTTTGTCGATAACGAAACCGGCCGGGAAAATCCTGACCGGCGCCAGCACCTGGCCGACCGGCGCTCGCCGCACTACCAGTCTGCCGGCGTTGTCGGCCGAACCGATTCCCGCAACCTGCAACCGCGCGAGAACGGTCGCCGTTATCATGCTGCCAGTGACATAAACGTGGTGATAGTCACTACCGGCAGCTTTTCTTACGGAATTGTCGTCGATAAGCCTCTTTTTACCGAAGAAATAGTGGTAAAACAGCTTGGCAGCGATCTCAAGGGATTATCTGAATATTCCGGCGCCACCATCATGGGTGACGGCCGTATTGCTCTGATCATCGATGTCTTCGGGCTGGCTGCCCGCGCCAATATAATGAGTCAGCAGCACACGGTCAGCACGGCCATGGTTGAAACAACGACTGACAACCGGCTTGATGCCGATACTGTGCCGTTTCTGGCATTTCGCTACGGCGGGCCGCAGACGCTCGTCTTGCCGCTGTTTCTGGTTGCCCGCCTCGAAAAGGTGCAGCTGCACGAAATCGTTTCATGCGGTGGCTGGAAGGCAATTCAACACGGTGATAAGATTCTGCCGGTCTTCATGGTCAGTGATATCGCCGATATCGAGCCTTTGCGCAGCGATCAGGAATGTGGTGTCATCGTCATCCGCGTGCGAGATCGTGAGATCGGGCTTATTGCCGCCCTTCCCATACAGGTAATCGAAATCAATCCGGCGCTGGACAACACCGTTCTTCGCCAGCCCGGCATCGGTGGCTCGATGGCCTGGGGCAGCAAGTCAGTTCTGTTTGTCGATATCTGGGAAATCCTGGCCAGACAACGGCCAGAAATGCTGGATTTCAGTCAGGAGTCTTCATTCAGCCATGAAAAGGCCCCTGAGTTGCTGGTTCTTGAGCCATCTGATTATTTCAGTAATCAGCTGCGTCTGCAGTTCGAGAATCATGGCTATTCTGTAAAACTGGTGCGGTCATGGCGCGAAATAGATGAAATTCTGAACGCTGCCGAAGCCCGTTATAAGGCGCTTATTGCTGACGCCAGGTTTCTGCAGCGCGATAACTTTGCCGATATTCGTCGTTTGCGGGCTGCTGACAGGTTGAATGGCACCAGAGTTGTTGCACTGCGCAACAGTCATAACGATTGCCGAAGCGACCTCAGCAGCGAAGGAATAAGTGAAGTCTTTCAGAAACTTGAAAACCAGAATCTGGCTGAATGGCTCAGTTCAGCCTTGCCAGTCGGCCCTGTGCCGCAAAGAGAATCTAATTACCGGGAGAAAATCTGATGTTACGCCCATTGCCAAAAGTTGTCGAAGTCATTAAAGACAAGTGTGTCAATTGCCATGCCTGTGTCGCTGCCTGCCCGGTGAAATTCTGCAACGATGCTTCCGGTGATACTGTCGAAATCAACAGCGACATGTGTATCGGCTGCGGTCAGTGTCTGAAAGCCTGCACGCATGAGGCCCGCCGTCCGGTCGATGACACGGTCGTCTTCGTTGAAGCTCTGACCAGGCGTGAGCCGATGATTGCAATTGTTGCACCTGCTGTTGCAGTGTCGTTTCCCAATGAATACCTGCGGCTTAACGGCTGGCTCAAGGCCAGAGGCGTGGCTGCCATTTTCGATGTCAGCTTTGGCGCTGAACTTACCATAAAATCATATCTCGATCACATCGAGAAGAACAAGCCAGATCTGGTAATTGCGCAGCCCTGCCCGGCACTGGTCAACTATGCCGAGATCTATCATCCCGAATTGATTCCTTCGCTGGCTCCAGCTGACAGCCCGATGCTGCATACAATAAAACTCATTCGTGAGTTCTGGCCAAAGTTTGCCGGGCATAAAATCGCAGTACTTTCGCCCTGTATTGCCAAAAAGCGCGAATTTGCTCAGACCGGTCTCGGCGATTACAACGTAACTATGGCAAATCTGCGCGAATGGTTCGAAAGTGAGAACATTCGCCTGTCGACTTTTCCTGAGGTTGATTACGACAACCCGCCGGCTGAGCGTGCGGTGCTCTTTTCGACACCCGGCGGCCTGCTCAGAACAGCTGAGCGCTGGAACCCCGATGTCAACAAGGTCACCCGCAAGATCGAAGGACCGCACCTGATCTACGATTATCTCAGCAACCTCGATCGCCTGCGCCTCGAGAAAAAAGCGCCGCTGCTGGTAGACTGTCTTAACTGCGAGCTTGGCTGCAATGGTGGTACCGGTACAGACAGCAAAAACAGTTCGCCCGACCAGGTCGAAAGGCTGGTCGAAGAGCGTAGTCAGAGAATGCAACATAAGCATCGTCGTTGGGGCCCGATGTCGGCCTATCGCTCCCGCAAAGGTATTGAAAAGCTGGTAAACCGGTTCTGGAAGCCAGGACTCTACGCGCGCAGTTACGAAAATCGTGCGAAAAGCAATGTTATCCGCACTCCGAGCGAGTCAGAACTGCAGAATATCTACCGGCAGATGGAAAAGCACGACGAAAAAGACCTGTTTAACTGCAATTCATGCGGGTATGGCAAATGTGAGGTGATGGCTACCGCCATTTTTAACAAACTGAACCGGGTCGAGAACTGTCACCATTATCTGCTGAAAAAGGCCGAGCAGGCACACGCAGAAATCGAATCGCTCACCCACGACTCGAACCGGGTATTCCAGTATCAGAATCAGGAACTCGGCAAACTCGCGTTGTGCCTGCAGACGCTGGCTGAAGGAAACATCGACTGGAACTGGGATATCGCTGAGCCAGATCAGGCTTCCAAACCGGTTTACGAGCTCTTTAAGAAGATTTTCAGAAATCTCGATGATGTCAAACATTCGATCGAAAGCCTGCTCAAGGACAGCCGGACTCTGACCCGGGCCGCGCTCGAAGGCGATCTGGCCGTAAGGTGCGATGCCGCACGTAACCGTGGCGAGTTCGCCCGCCTGGTGCAGGAGATGAACAACATTCTCGAAGCGATATCGCGCCCGGTAGTCATGGTTTCGAGCAATATCGAGCGACTCAGCCGTGGCGAAATACCGCCGAAGGTCAGCGAAGACTTTCAAGGCCAGTTCAATGTGCTCAAAGACAGCATAAACAACCTGATCGAGTCTCTGTGTGGCGTCAGTGACGTTGCTCAGAAAATCGCTGCGGGCGATCTGCTCGTCGATGTGCGCGAGCGCTCGGCCCAGGATCAGCAGATGCAGGCAATTGCAATGATGGTGAAGCAGCTGACCCAGATGTTCAGGCAGTTGAACGACGGCGTTCATACTCTGGCGTCTTCATCGACCGAACTGTCGACCATTTCTGAACAGCTCGCCTCAAGTTCGCGCGATTCTTCAGACCGCTCGGCTCTGGTCGCTTCGGCTGTCGAGCAGATGAGCTCGAACACGGTTTCGGTGGCATCGAGCATGGAACAGACGACGATGAATCTCACTACCGTCGCCACCGCCACTGAAGAGATGAGCGTTACCATCAGCGATATCGCCGCCAATTCAGAAAAAGCGCGGCGCATCGCGCAGAATGCCAGCAACCAGGCCAGCGGCGTTTCAGAAATCATCAAGGCCATGGAAAAGTCGGCGCAGGAAATCGGCCAGGTCACCGAAACGATTACCAGCATTTCGTCGCAGACAAACCTGCTTGCGCTCAATGCTACCATCGAGGCGGCCCGCGCCGGGACCGCCGGCAAGGGGTTTGCGGTCGTCGCCAACGAGGTTAAAGAACTTGCGCAGCAGACCGCTACCGCCACCATCGATATCCGCAAAAAAATCGCAGGAATCCAGGATGTAACGGTAAATGCAATCGGTGACATCGAGAACATCGGCAAGATCATCAAGGAAGTCAGCGACATCATTGCTGCTATTGCCAGCAGTATCGAGCAGCAGGCGAGTGTGACGCGCAGTATTTCGAGCAGTATTTCAGACGCTTCGAGCGGTATCAGGGGCGTGAACGTACGCATGGCCGAAATCGCGCTTGGCACGCAGGAAGTGGCCAAAGACGTCGCCCGGGTCAACTCAGCTTCGAATGAGGTTACCAGCTCAAGTCAGCAGGTTTTCGCCAGTGCGCGCGAACTCTCGAAACTGGCTGAACAACTGCGTTCGATGGTCGGAAAGTTCAAAATTCAATGACATCGTTCATGAAACTTGCTGCGGGAAGCCTGCTTGAAGACGAGAGTCAGCTTGTCGTTGTCTGCGGTATCGCTGGCAACATGCTGGGAATCCCGGCCAGCCCGATTCAGGAAGTGCTGGCGCCGCCCGAAATCAGGCCGGTTCACCATGCTCCCGATTATGTCAGAGGTGTGTTCAACCTGCGTGGCCGGGTTATCGCGGTTATCGATCCTGCAGTTAAGCTGGAACTGCCGGCTCAGACTCTCGATGCTGATGCGCGTATTCTTGTTGTACAGTCTGGTGCAGAGCTGGTCGGCCTGCTGGTCGACAGTCTTGCCGGTATTTTCCCATTCTCGCCGGATCGGTTGACGGCCAGCCCGGAAAACCTGCCAAAGGCCTTTTCAAGGGTGGTGTCGGGTTTTTTCTTTCTCGACGGTAAAATGACCGGATTGCTTAAGCTCGATGAACTGCTGGGTTCACGAGAGGCAGCTGGAGAAATTTAATGAGCAGCCCTGTTCTTCATACCCTGGTAGTCGACAGCTCGCTGGTCTTTCGCAAGATTATCGGCGATCTGCTTCTCGATATCAGCGGTATCAAGCTTGTCGGTCAGGCGCCGACCGGCAAGATAGCCATTCAAAAGGCGCAATCACTCAAGCCTGATCTGATCATTCTCGATATGAATCTTCAGGATATGAGCGGTCTGGAGGTTCTCAGGCAGTTGCGCGAGCTCAGGGTTGGCAGCCGGGTAATCGTAGTCAGTGCTGCTTCGCCCAATATGACTCTGCTGACCATGAAGGCACTGAGTGCCGGCGCTTTTGAATTCGTACTCAAGCCCGAAGCAGAAACGATTGAAGAAACCAGAAGTCTTCTCGAACCAGAGTTTAAACTGGCGGTTCAGGCACTTATTGAAAGCTTACGCATTCACCGCAGCATGAATATCGCGGGAAGTTCGAGCTCTTCAGGTGCGACTGCGAAAGCGGCCGCCGGCAACTTGCCGGCTGAGACAGGCGCTGGCAGACTTCCAAAAAGCTTTTCGGGGCGAAGTATCGAACTGATTGTTATTGGCGTCTCGACTGGTGGCCCACCAGCTTTGATTGAAGTTTTTTCGGCTGTCAGAGAGCCTTTGCGGGTGCCGGTCATCATTGTTCAGCATATTCCAAGATTTTTTTCAGAGGCGCTTGCGACAAGTATCAGAGAGCGTTCCGGACTGTGGGTCGAAGAAGCGAAGGATGGCATGCTTCTCGAGCCCGGGCATGTTTATCTGGCGCCTGGCGGCGAGCATCTGAAGCTTGCCCGCGGCGGCAGTGCCGGCAGCCATGTGTTGCGGCTTACTCATGACAAGCCTGAGAACAACTGCCGGCCTTCTGTTGACTATCTGCTGCGCTCGGTAGCAGAGAATTTTTCGGGGCGTATCGGACTGTTCATCATGACCGGCATGGGCACTGACGGTCTGGCTGGCGCCAGGCTCATACGAGCTGCCGGCGGTTATATAGCGACTCAGGATGCCGGGTCCTGCGTGGTTTACGGCATGCCGCGGGCAGTACTCGAAGCAGGGCTGGCCGATGAAGTTCTTGCTCTGGGCGCCATTGCACCGACGATGCAAAAACTGGCGCGCCGGATTGTTTGAGTCATCAGGTCATGGGGGAGATGGAGAAAGCATTGAAAAACAAGCTCGACAGCAATGAATTCGCACTGTGGAGCCAGTTTTTATCGGAACTGACCGGAATCAGCCTGTCTGAAGATAAAGAATATCTGATTATCGAGCGGTTTCATGGTCTGCTGAAAAAATACCGCTGTTCGAACTACAGTCACCTCTATTTTATGGCGCGCGAGCCTGAGCGAAACGATCTCAGAGAAGAGCTCGTCGATCATATCACGACCAAGGAGACCTCATTCTTTCGCGATCTCGCACCATTTGAAGCATTGCGCAACACGGTTTTTCCGAGGTTGCTCGAACAATGCCGCCGGGCCGGCGAAAAGCGCCGGCTGAAAATATGGAGTGCCGCCTGCTCAACCGGTCAGGAGGCTTACAGTCTGGCGATGATCTTGCAGGAAATGGGTGTCTCGCCTCATGAATACCAGATAACAGGAACCGATATCTCACGTATGGCGATAGACTCTGCCCGACAGGGTTGCTATAACCGTTTTGAAGTTGAACGTGGGGTGCCAGAGCCTTTGCTGGAACGGTTTTTTAAGCCAAACACCAGGAACTGGCAGGTCAAAGACAGTCTGAAAGAGTC
>JAKJFO010000370.1 GCA_022704885.1 Candidatus Rifleibacteriota bacterium
TAAAGATTATTATCATTATTGTATTATTAATATTCTTTTGACAAATGGAAAATATTATACAGTAACATGTTCAAATACACATAATGGTTACTATCCACATGAATATGAAATTGTATTTGATAATAATGTTATTGATTCATTTTCACTTTAGAAAATCACATTTATGATTATTTACCATATTCTGTGAAAAGTTTTATCTTCTAAGGTAGTATCCATATTTAGTTTTTTCATTTTTTGAATTATTGGACATAAGTCATTACGTAATGATTTAATTCTATCAGCCATTTCTTTATAAATATCAGCGAGATATTCACAACCATATTTACGATATGAATGTTGTGCATTAGGAAATTCATCTTCAAAAATATATATTAATTGTTTACATAAACGTGCACTAGATTTTTTTAATTTTTTTTTTTCATTATCTTCTTCATTATCTTCTTCATCTTCATCTTCTTCTTCATCTTCATCTTCTTCTTCATCTTCAATATCTTTAACATCATCTTCTTCTTCTGAGTTTAAATGATTATTAGTATCTTTATTTATTTTTATATATATTTTTTAATTTATTTAAAGTGTTTTATTTTATGATTAATCA
>JAKJFO010000371.1 GCA_022704885.1 Candidatus Rifleibacteriota bacterium
AAATGGCAGCAGTTTCCTGGGTGGTCGCCAGACAACGCTCATGGAAAGACCTCCAAAACGACAGAATTACAATTACAAACCAGAGATTATAAACGACGCTTAACGACAAGTCAACGAAACTATGTACCCCTTTTTTTACAGATACAAACCGTCACTGTGAGTGCCGCTACATCATTGCGAGAAAAACAATCTGTCTGTTTCAACCATAACGACTGTTTCGCTGACGCTAACAGTGACAGACTAACCGACTCTGTCATTGCGAAGGGCAAAGCCCTGAAGCAATCTCATACTAATTTCAGATTGCTTCGCTAGACTCGCAATGACCTTTACCTGTTCCAGCAGGCGAGGCGGTGGCAGGGGGCAATTTCGATGAGGGGTGGTCTGGTATGGCAGCGGTCGGTGGCATGGGCGCAGACCGTCAGGTAGCAGCAGCCATCAGAGCCAGGGTCGGCACTGGCCGGGGTATTCTTCTCTGAGCGGGCGGCCAGAATGTTGCCCTCACGCAAAAAAAGCGCTGATTCGAGAAGCTTTCTGGTATAGGGGTGGCGAGCAGAGTCGATCAGCTGGTCGGCGGGCAGTTCTTCAACCAGGTG
>JAKJFO010000372.1:0-281 GCA_022704885.1 Candidatus Rifleibacteriota bacterium
CCACATGTATTTTATCACCAGGATTATTGACAAAATTATTAATAATATATACGAATAGTAGATCATCTTGTAATATGTCGAATATGCTGCTACTACCACTACTACCTACGGTGTCTTCTTCTTCTTCTTCTTCTTCTTCTTCTTCGCACCTTTTACGCTTACGAGACTTGTTGTTAGTTTTAGTTGTAGTAACAATAACGTCCATCGTGTCCATAGTGTCCATCGTATATAAATATATTTGTAAAGTATTAAAATTTGGATGGATAGATAGATAGATATAT
>JAKJFO010000372.1:291-591 GCA_022704885.1 Candidatus Rifleibacteriota bacterium
TTGTGTTTTTATTTTAATAAAAAAAATAATAGATAAGTAAATTAAAACTAATAAAAGAAAGAGTGAATTAGTTAATTAGATGTGAAAACAAAAAACTTTGACAGGAGTAAGCGGAGGAGTGAAGTGATAAAAAGGACATACATACATAATGATAGATAATAACTATTGTGAAGTTTTTAATGATAATATATCAGATAAATTGGATAAGAAGAAGCGTAAACATACCGATTTGGAGTATTCTTCTGATAGACCAAAAAAAAAGGCAAAAATAAAGGACGAGATCAAAACTGAAACTGAAGA
>JAKJFO010000373.1:0-239 GCA_022704885.1 Candidatus Rifleibacteriota bacterium
AACAGCCTGTTGGCCAGATCTACCACTTCATCGGGAAAGGTTGCCGAAAAAAACATCGAGTGCCGTACCCTGGGCAAAACGGCAATCACACGCTTGACGTCATGGATAAAGCCCATATCGAGCATGCGGTCAGCTTCGTCGAGCACAAAGATCTCGAGTGTACCCAGGGAGAGATGCCCCTGCCCCAGCAGGTCAAGCAGACGCCCCGGGGTGGCAACCAGGACATCGACCCCCCGTGA
>JAKJFO010000373.1:283-581 GCA_022704885.1 Candidatus Rifleibacteriota bacterium
TTTTGTCCCACACCACCGAAGATGCACGCCGTTGAAATCCGCATCCCCTTGGAAAAGGTGCGAAAATTTTCGTTGATCTGGATCGCCAGTTCGCGTGTGGGCGCAAGAACCAGTGTCCTGCACGATCGGGCCGCAGCCCGTTTGTGATTGGCAGACAGCCGTGCCAGGATCGGCAGGGCAAAAGCCGCCGTCTTGCCGGTGCCAGTCTCGGCCGCGCCCAAAAGATCCCGTCCCTCAAGGAGGGGGGGAATGGAGGCTGCCTGAATGGGTGTCGGAGTGACAAAACCGATTGAATCGA
>JAKJFO010000374.1 GCA_022704885.1 Candidatus Rifleibacteriota bacterium
TCTACCGGCACCATGTATATGCTGCATTTCAATGCTTCCAACCAGCTGGCTGTTTACAAATACAACAGCAACTTCTGATCCCGCATTGTTCTCAAACCGCCCGGGGCTCTTCCCGGGCGGTTTTTATTTTCCTCTGCAACCATCCAGAGGTTTCGCATTACGCACCCAGCTTCCAGCAGGCTCGCCAGCCTCTCTTAATCATCAGCACAATCGGTGTAATCGGCGAAATCTGCGGTTAGCCTTCTTCTTCTTTCTTAGCGGCTCTGCGGCTTTGTGAGAGCTTTCTTCGATTACGATTACGCGCACGAGCACGAGAACTCCCGTTCCCGTCATTCTGCGCAAAGTCGCAGAATCCATCTTACAAGGCCTGTTCAACCCTCTCAAAGAATCTGCGACAATCGGCGCAATCTGCGGTTAGACTTCTTCTTCGTGCCTCTGCGGCTTTGTGCGAAATCTTTTCTGACTTTATTTTTGTAATGCCGGCATTGACAAAACCGGCCGTGCGGTAGCAGAATAGACTTACACAAAACCAGTCACTGTATTTGAAATTGAGATATTCAAGCAGTGACCGGTCTTTT
>JAKJFO010000375.1:0-241 GCA_022704885.1 Candidatus Rifleibacteriota bacterium
GCGCTTTATCCTCCCAAACATTTCTTCGGGGCAGCGCGTAACATGGAAGACGGCGGCAGCCTGACCATCATTGCAACTGCACTGGTAGATACTGGTTCACGCTTAGACGACGTCGTCTATGAAGAATTCAAGGGCACCGGTAACATGGAATTGGTCCTCTCTCGTAAGCTTCAAGAACGGCGCATCTTTCCAGCTATTGATATCGAACGCTCTTCCACACGTCGTGAGGAGTTGTTGCTGG
>JAKJFO010000375.1:341-571 GCA_022704885.1 Candidatus Rifleibacteriota bacterium
CCCGCCTCAAGGCGCCGGTATGGACACTGCTGTCGCTACCGAAGCAATCCTACAGCGCATGGAAAAAACCAAAACCAATTCAGAATTCTTGGACACGTTGACAGATAACTCCTGAAGTAAGCTATAATCCCAATTATGATTGATAAAGAATTGGAACAATCCACTGGCAAAGAAAGTGCAAAGCGCCGAAGCATCCTGGCTTGGGTGCTCACAGCAATCATTTGTGCTGC
>JAKJFO010000376.1 GCA_022704885.1 Candidatus Rifleibacteriota bacterium
CCACCGCCGCCCTTTTAAGTCAGCCCTTCTGTAATTGCGAGCAAAGCGAAGCTATCTTAGACCCCGTTCTGTCACCGCGAGCGAGGCGAAGCAATCTCTCAGACCCCGCTCTGTCATTGCGAGCAAAGCGAAGCAATCTCTTTCTAAACCGTATCCACGGCTACGACATCGACCAACAGGCCCTGTTTATTTGCCTGACCCGCCTGATCTGCGCTTACCCAGGCTGTGGCTGGCCGGCGCTCGAACGTCGCGACCGCCGTATCGCGTAAATTTGAACGAAGATTACAAAAGCTTTCTGAGTGAGCTTTATGAGACGAGTGAAGGCGAAAAAGACCTTTATACCTTTTTTCTCGAGGGTGGCCTGCGAGCTCTTGTCGGCTCGGGGCAGCTGATCATGCTGACTTCCCATACCTGGCTGGTTAACCACCAATGCCGCAAAATCAGACAGTTTCTCTTCGAGAAAAACCGTGTCGAGCGTGTCAGCCTGTTGCCGGCGCGTTTTTTTGCGACGGCGCCGGGGGTCTTGCCGGTGGTCGCATTTGTTGCCGGGGGGCAGGCAGAGCAGCGCCCT
>JAKJFO010000377.1 GCA_022704885.1 Candidatus Rifleibacteriota bacterium
GCGCGTCGCAGGATCGAGAAAAGGAAGAAAGACATGGATTCTGCGACTTCGCTTAGCTCACGTAGAATGACGGAGTAGAATTCGAACACGATACCGATTACGATTACGATTACGATTACGATTACGAGCACGATACAACGGGGGTTGAGTGAAGCGGTAATTTAGTTGTTGCGTATGGGACGGATACGTGCTATCCTTATTGGTACCCTTTTGCGTATGTCCGGGGGTTCGGATAACATGCACAAGGTTTTCTGCCGGAGTTTCCGGCTTACTGTCGTGAGTTTCACGACCTGTGCATGAAAAAATCTGTGACGACCTGTCCGGGCACCCGCGCCAATCCAGTCTGATAGCGCGCAACCTCCTGCATGTCTGAGAGTTTTCCGGTTTTTTCGGCGATAACATGTAAGGACACACATCAAATGACAACAACAGACACCCAGGTTACCGGTTTCGACAATCTCGAACTCTCTTCGCAACTCATGCAGGCTCTCAAAGACGCCGGCTACGAGACCCCCACCCCGATCCAGGAACAGATGATTCCGGCGGTTCTTTCCGGCCGCGATGTG
>JAKJFO010000378.1:0-245 GCA_022704885.1 Candidatus Rifleibacteriota bacterium
CACACCTTTCTTTGAATTTTTCTTTTTTGTTTTTACTTTATACTTGATGTTCTCAGTATATCACTCGGTCATTGCGAGCTAAGCGAAGCAATCCAATGCACTGAATTTAAAAGATTGCTTCGTCACTGCGTTCCTCGCAATGACTGGATTGTCGATTTTTTACGACTTCATCATACTTTTCGCTTTTCACTTTTTACTAAAAAAGGTGACTTCTTCCTGCTTTCTTTGTCCCCTCTTCACCCCGC
>JAKJFO010000378.1:255-565 GCA_022704885.1 Candidatus Rifleibacteriota bacterium
GGCGGCGCCGAGAGCTCCGGTTATGAAAGGCTCCGGCGGCGTCAGAACGGGGAAACCGGCGCGCTTTTCAATCGCTCTGACGAGGCCGACGTTCTTCGCCCCGCCGCCCGTCACCACCACCTCCTTCTCGATGCCGAGCGTCCGCACCATATTAAAAACCCGTCCGGCAATGGCATCGTGGAGACCGGCGACGATATCCGGAATCTTTGCCCCTTCCGCCAATCGCGACGTCACCTCGTGTTCGGCGAAAACCGTGCACATATTGGAAATCTGAACGGAGCTTTCCGCCGTGAGCGACAGAGGACCCATG
>JAKJFO010000379.1 GCA_022704885.1 Candidatus Rifleibacteriota bacterium
TCATCAAGGATGTCACCCAGATAAGTGCTCTTGAAGAGCAGTTGAAACGTGCCGACAAGCTTTCGGCCATCGGTGTGCTCGCGGCCGGGGTTGCCCACGAAATACGCAATCCGCTCACCGGCATGAAAATGATCGTGCAGCTGCTCGAGGCTGAATTCGCCGCTGACGATAACCGCCGCGAACCTCTCGGTATAATTCAGCGCGAGATTGACCGTCTCGAAAGCATCGTTGGCAACCTTCTCGACTTTGCCAAGCCCAGCAAGCCGAAAGCGATCGATGTGATTCCGGCCAAAGTAGTTGCTACCAGCTGATCAAGAATCAGCTCGGCAAGCAGAGTATTCAGTTTGAAACCCATATTAATGGTGATTGCCCGGTAATTGTCGGTGACCCTGATCAGCTTAAACAGGTTTTTATCAATATTCTGACGAATGCTATTCATGCAATCGGTCGCAATGGCAGGCTTACGGTTAATATCGATAACCGCGACGACCACGTTGTGGTCGCGTTCGAAGATACCGGCATCGGGATTCCGGCCGAAAGGCTGCCCGATATTTTTAACCCGTT
>JAKJFO010000037.1 GCA_022704885.1 Candidatus Rifleibacteriota bacterium
TATGGTCAGGTGGCTGATTCAACTCATCGTTTTCGATATCTTGCTGAGGAATCTGGCCTGCAGGGCCGGTATAATCATCAGCAACAGCTGGCAGTAAACCGGCGATGAATAGAAAAAGCATGAATAGAGCGGTACATAAACTTTTCTCTCTGAATGGATTCATAAAACCCTCCTGTAAAAGATCTCTTATTCTCTGATATTTATCTTGTTTAATATTTGAAAATTATAGTGAAGCTTTAACTAAAAATGCTCTAAAATTTCTATTTTGTCCATCAAAATCTATACCGGTTGCATAGATTCAACAGGCTTCGAAGACGAGCCTCCAGAGCCGTTCTTGCGCCTGCGGGTAAAGCAGAAGATGGCCTGGCAAAGGCCATCTTCATAGTGCACAACCCGCTATGTACCGGCCTTTATTACTCTTTGCCGTAGTAGAGAAAATCGAGATCTTCTTTGGTAAGCATTCTGGCAAGCTTGAGCGAACCGACGGTCCGGCGCAGCTGCGCGACAGTGATCGGGCCGATTACCAGAAAGTCGGTTCGTTTGTGGGCAAGCGCGTAGGCGTTGACCATCTGATCGACAGTATATGCAGTATTGTGCTTTTTGTTGAACTCTTCGGTAAAGCTGACAACCCGGTTGTAGCGCTCTTCGTTGGCGCAGGTGAAAATAGAGTGGTAGACGTTTTTCCAGTAGGGATCGCCTTGAGCATACTTCGTGCGGGCGACTTTTCGAGCGTTTTCCCAGCAGGGTTCAGGCCGGTCGAGAATGCTGACGCCACCGAGTGGTGAATAAGGCATCATCTTGATGCCTTTCAAAAAGTTCTCATCCTGCATGTCTTCATGGGTAACCTGCACACCACCAGCATGAATGGCCCTTTCCGACATCTCAAAAAGTGAAAAATACGGACTGTTGAAGACTGGTCTGGCCAGATTCGACTGCTGTTTTGCCAGCGTCATCGATCTTGTGATTCTGTGCGGCTTCCAGTTAGACCAGCCGAGAAACATGTAGTTCTCGCGGATATTCTGCGAACTGAGGGCTTCCATGATCGTTTTAACCGAGTTCTGACTGCGTTTTACCGGCTCGAAATTGATAAAATCGCCGTCGTCTCTGTGCATCAGGTAAACAGTGGGGTTGCCAATCAGGTTTTTGCGCGTGTGTCCGAGCTCTTCGCCAACTCTCTCGATGATCTGTTCTTTACTGCCGAACAGGCGGCTGGCGTATGTGCCGGTTGGCACATTGGGCAGAGCGGCATAGCCTTCGGCCATTATGTTTTTCGCTTTGAGCATTTCCAGCAGGCAATATGAATTTTCGCCTTCCGGCACTTTTTTAGCCCAATACAGATCGAATGGGAAGCCGCCTTTCGAGAGCGTATAAATCTTTTTGCCGGGATTTTTCTGCCGGTATGACTGCATCCACTTGCCAAGCTTGTATTCGATATCGCCGACATAGATCGGAGAAGTATCGAAAAGGTTGATGCCGAGGCGGGCGGCTTCGTCGAGTACCGCATTGATGCTTTCTTCTGTGATTTTGCGCGAGTTCGGGCCATACCAGTCTTCCTGGGCGAGGTGATCGGTACCCATGATCAGTCTGGAAAATTTGACGCGTTCGTTTCTTTCGTTACGGACTTCGATGTATTCCATCGCGTCTGCTGACAGATCGCGGGCGAACAGAACCGTCGAATTGAATAAGCTGGTAAATAATAGAACGGTAATCAGCAGAAAGGCCGGAAATCTCTTCATATAAACCTCTTTTGGACTTGAGTAACTGGCGTTGTCAGAATCAGATCAGCGGACGCAGAAATTTCATTTTGCCGAAGCGCTCGAGTTTTTTCATGACTTCGGCCTCGGTATGAGCCTCGGGGCCAAAGATTACAGTGATGCGGCCGTCGGCTTCTTTGCGGATTTTGTATTCAAGACATCTGGCAAAGTCTTTTTCCATGCGCAATGCGAGGCGCTTAGCCAGGGGCTGATAATTGATGACGGTGACGACTTCTGAATTGATGACCATGCTGAGCGGGTCGAGGTTGTAGGTGCCGACAACCGCGATCTGACGGTCGAAAACGAAAGCCTTGGTGTGAATGCATGGCATGCCCTTGGGGTAAACCAGAATACGGGCAGTGGGCATTGTCGCAAGAAGCCTTTTCCAGTCAGTCAGGAAATAGGCCACCGTTGATGGGTGGTTGGTTGATTCGCCACTGTTGGTGCAGAGAAAGATCTTTACTCCGCGGGCAGAGGCGCGGCGAAGGGCTGCTTCCGCCGCCTCATCGAGCACGACGTAGGCGTTCTGAATGAGAATTTCTTCGCGACAGGCATCGATCATGCGAATCAGGTTTTCACCGATATCGCGGCGGGTGCCGAGCAGCGAGTGGCGGTCGAGAATGCGCACCGGCATTGGTCTTTCGCCCCGGAAAGGCTTGTATGCGTTAAAAGAAGACAATTTCTTGAACCCTGACAACTGCTGGCAGAGTTCCTGCGCGGTTTTGTCGAGGCTGCGCGGAAAGTTGAGCTTTTTCAGGTCGGGCACGCCCATTCCCTGCAGGTAGCGGTTCATCAAGTGATAGGCGAGATCGAGTTTGGCGCTCTGCGACACAAAGTTGATTTTGTCTTTACGAACGATGCGGGTTTTCAGGTTTCTCCATTCTTCGTCGAAAGCCTTCTGCAGCTGGCTGACCACGCCGGGCCCTTCCATCAGCACGTCGAGATCCTGAAAAACGTTGGTGAATTCGCCGAGCTGCACGAAGTAGTCGCGCCCGATGTTGCGCCCGCCGGTAAGGCAGACGCGGCTGTCGGCGATAATGATCTTGTCGTGGTTCGAGGCGAAGACCTTGCGCAGGTCGCCCAGTGCCGGCAGCAGCTGGCGCCCGATCGGGTTGTATATCTTGATCTCGACATTGGGCTCGCGGGCGAGTTCTTCGAGCTCATCGTAGTCTTTGAGCTTCTTGGCGCTGCGCATGAAGCGGTCATCAACCATCAGGCGAATAGTTACGCCCTGGCGTGCCTTTTTGCGCAGCAGCCCGAGAAACGAGAAGCCGAAAATATCCTGATCGACGATAAAATAGGTGATGGTCAGGGTCTGTTTTGCGCTCTCGATCAGTTGCCATCGCGCATACCAGGCCTCTTCATTGCCGCTGAGCAGCCGAACCCGTGCTGCGTCACCCTGAGGTGTCGAAGGGAAAGAAGCGAATACTTCGCTCAAACTTGCCTGTCCGACAACAGGCGCCGACCATGCCGGCATAACTGCCAGAACGCACAACATAAGCAGGACGGCAGAAATCGGACGAAAAAGTCGATGGTCAAAATGTTTCATGAGCGTTTCTCCCTGCGCGATAAAGCAAAATACTGAACCGGTAAAAGTATACTGTACTGCCGAATATTTAAAAACCTTAAAATTATTATCTCATGCCGGCAGGCAAGTTTGTTTGCCAGTTGGGCTTTAACTATGTAAAATGTGAAAGAACAGATTTGATCCGCCAACTTATTTTATTCATGACGGAAGGAAAAGAAAATGACTGTACACGAAGGAACAAAAAAGGTTTTCAGCCAGATTGCCGACAAATACAAACTGCAGAACCTGGCCCAGATAATCAGGAACGACGATCATATCGTCTGGAAAAAAGACGTTACCATCTGTATTACCAATATTCTCAAGGCTGTCGAAGCCGAAGGTGCAACTCAGGAGCTTCTCAAAGAAGCAAAAAACATGTATAACGGGCCGATTTTTGCCATCAACGCCCTGGAAGGCAAATATCTCATCAAAGCTGACCCAGACCCGAAAAAAGCGGTAGACGAGCTTGGCAAATTTGATTTCTGCTTCAAGTTGAGCCCTTATCATGTAATCAACACATACCTTGCCATTCTTGTTGCCCAGATAACCGCTCAGGATCTTAACGCACTGCTCAAAAAAGGCGAAGAGCACATGGAAGCTTTCATTGCCGCCGCTTTGCGCGACAACCCGAACTGGAAAAAAGACAGTCTCACCAGCGATAAACCGCTGCTTATCATTCCAATTGGTGCTGCCGGCTGCGGAAAATCAACGTTTTACCAGGAACTCGGCAATGTCGTTAACGCTTCCTGCGACAATATCCGCTACATGCTCTTCAAGGACTTCGGCCCATGTTTCGCGCCCTGGGAAAGCACGCTGGCATGGTTCGTCGTCAACCGTCTGACCGATGTCTATCTCAGTCGCGGCTACAATGTGTTCTACAACGGTGTAAACACCGACCTCGAATACAGATCGCCGATCACCATGGAAAACCCTGACCCGCTTTATGCCGGCATTCCATACAATATGAAGCTGGTATATTTCGAACCTACTGTAAGCCTTACAACTGATGAAGTCAGTCAGCTCAAGGGCATCAATCTCTGGGCAAACCCTCTGGATAAGGTTGACCGGTCTGGTTTAAGTCAGAATGTCTGCAAAATTCTCGATCTCATTCAGAGAAACACTGAGCGAACCATGGAGCGCACAAAGGCGATTCGCGAAGGAAAAGCCGAACAGGACCCGTTCGACATTCTTTACCCGGTGCCGCCGGCGATTGTTAAAATGTTCATGGAACAGTCATTTTCGAAGCCGGAAGGCCCGAAAGTGGTTGTTGTACCGCGCAAAGAGATTCCCGACGCAGCTGAACGAGCTGCATTCTATCGCAAATACGCTGAGATGGCGCTTAAGTCATAAGAGCTGTCTGCTGATTCGATAAAGAAGCCCTGAACTCAAGGTTCAGGGCTTCTTTAAAAGAGATCTGTCCTGGATGCACCGGGCGAGTGTCAGTGAAACGGTAGTATAATCTTGAAACGGGGTCGAGGTCAGCAGAAGAGTAAACCCGTCCGGCAAAAAATGATACCAGGCCATGCAGCGCCTGAAAGCTTAAACCGCCTTGAAAAGAATCACGATTATAGGCACAGTCCATCTTGATCCGAGCGGGAGCGCAATGTTGAAAAGGGCGCTTGACCAGCTCAGGCCGGCATACATCACCGTTGACGTCAGCAATTACGCTGTTGCTTTCAGGCAGTGCCGCGGAGGTGAGCTGGCTGCGAGACTCGCAGCTTTCAGGCGTGCCGACGGCACCTTGCCGGCTTCTCTGGAAGCTGTCGAGGCGCAGATTGCAGTGCCATTCGAGGCTCAGACGGTTGCTGAGTGGTGCAGTGCATATGAACTCGTCGGCGACAACGATGACTCGAGAAGTCGTCTGGAAATGTTCGAGAAAGAGTTGATGTCGCCGGAAAATCTTGCGTATCTTTCAACAGAGAGCTTTCCGAGTTTGCCTGTCCAGGTCGGGCGTCAGTGGGAAAAGGCCCGCGTCAGCTGGCGGCAATTACGTGCCGGTGCGCCATGCGATGAGCGCATCGCCGGAATTATCAGGCGTCTTTTGATGCAGCCGGGCGAATCTCTTTGTCATATAACCGGCTGGGAGCATGTTGCCCCTCTTGCCGAGCTTCTGGCCGATCATTCGCCAACCCTGCGTCTGCTCGACGAATTCGCTTAATCTGCCGGCCGCTTTCACAGTTTTCCATGCGGCATTTAGACGGGCAACAAAAAAACCACCGGGAAGGTGGTTTTTTCGCTAGGGCATGAGGGATTTGAACCCGCGACCCACTGATTAAGAGTCAGTTGCTCTACCAACTGAGCTAATGCCCCGAGAATACGCTTGCGCGTATTCAGTTTGAATGAGCCGCATTGGATTTGAACCAATGACCCCCTGATTAAAAGTCAGATGCTCTACCCCTGAGCTAGCGGCCCAAAAAATTCTTTTTTCAATAATCGCGCCTGGAAGGATTCGAACCCTCAACCTACGGATCCGAAGTCCGTTGCTCTATCCAATTGAGCTACAAGCGCCCATCAGGGACGAAGACGGGGCTCGAACCCGCAACCACAAGATCCACAATCTTGTGCACTACCATTGTGCTACTTCGTCCAAGGACGACAACTTAGTAAGCTTCCAAGCTGTCCATCGCGCCAGAAGGGACTCGAACCCCTGGCCCGCAGCTTAGAAGGCTGCTGCTCTATCCAGCTGAGCTACTGGCGCAACCAGAGAAAAAGAAAGCGGGAAACGGGACTTGAACCCGCGACATCCACCTTGGCAAGGTGGCGCTCTACCAACTGAGCTATTCCCGCATGCTTCTACTGCAAGCAATCGGGGCGACTGGACTCGAACCAGCGACCCTCTGGTCCCAAACCAGATGCGCTACCAACTGCGCTACGCCCCGTGATTTACGACCATGCGTTGCAACGGAAATTATATTAGCAGAACCGGCTTTTTCAGTCAAGCATATTTTTAATATTTTTTCTGCAACTGCGTACCCTGTGCCGATTTAGCCGCTTCTACCGGCGGATTTCGCGAATTCGTCACAATAAACGCCGACAGATCGTTGAGCCGGCATATTGTTCTCAGAGATTTTTTCTGGTACATTGCACGCAGTAAAAAATCCCGATTTATGGCAGGTCTGACAGATGAAGCAGATATGTGTTCTCGGTCTTGGTTATATAGGGCTGCCTACCAGCTCGATTCTGGCCGCCAAAGGTTACCATGTTCTCGGTGTCGATGTCAGTCGCAAAGTCGTTGATACTATCAACAGCGGCAAGATTCACATCACCGAACCCGACCTCGATCTCTTCGTAAAAGCGGCAGTGCAGTCTGGCAAGCTCAGAGCATCACTCACCCCGGAGCCATCAGAAGCTTTCATAATAGCGGTTCCCACCCCCTTTAAAGACGGCAAGAAACCCGATCTTTCATACGTCGAAGCAGCAACGGCGGCGATCATTCCGCACCTGCAACCGGGCAACCTCGTCATTCTCGAGTCGACTTCCCCGCCGCAGACCTGTAGTCACGTGATTCTGCCACTGCTGAAAAAAGCCGGCTTCACACCCGGTCGCGATATTTATCTGGCCCATTGTCCGGAAAGGGTGCTGCCGGGCCAGATCATGCGCGAAGTTGTCGAGAACGAGAGAGTTATCGGTGGCTATACGCCTGAATGCGCAGAAAAAGCCAAAGAGCTTTATGGCAGTTTTGTCAAAGGCGCTATTCATCTGACCGATTCGACTACTGCCGAAATGGTTAAACTGGTAGAAAACAGCTTTCGTGACGTGAATATCGCATTTGCCAACGAGCTGTCACTGATCTGTGATGAGCTCAAGCTCAACGTCTGGGAACTCATCAAACTCGCCAATCTTCACCCGCGAGTCAACATACTGCGACCGGGACCCGGCGTTGGCGGGCATTGCATTGCCGTCGACCCCTGGTTTATCGTCGATGCCTGCCCGCAGACAGCGCGCCTGATCAGAACCGCCCGCGAAGTGAACGATGGCAAGCCTGAATTCGTGGTAAAGAAGGTCATGCAGGCGGCAGAACGCTTTAAAAACCCGGTTATCGGTATTCTAGGCCTGGCATACAAGCCCGATATCGACGATCTGCGCGAGTCACCGGCAATAGAGATCGCGCATGAACTCAAACACAAAAACGCCGGTCAGCTGATGGTCTGCGAACCGTACTGCAGCGAGCATCCCGACTTTGAGCTGAGCGATCTTGAAACAACACTCAAACAGGCTGACATTCTCGTGTTGCTTGTAGCACACCAGCTGTTCAAAAAAATCGATCGCGAACTGCTCAAGCCTAAAATAGTCATAGATACCTGTGGAATATGGTAAAAAAATGAAACTACTGCTTATCGACCCACCTTTCAAAAGCTTCGCCGGCATATTCAGCCTGTATTTTCCGTTAGGACTCACGTATCTTGCCGGTGCCGCCAAAAAAGCCGGCTACCAGTGCAGTATTCTCGACATGGATGCAGCCGAGCCCAAAGAAGGTTCGCTGAACTATTCACGCGAATATGAGCACTACAAAAGCTATATAACCGCAATTAACGACCCTGCGCATCCAACCTGGCAGCTCATGCGCCGACTCGTCGTCGAGCAGAAACCAGACTTTATCGGTATCACTGCGCTTACTACCAAATTCGGTTCGGTCATTCAGACTGCCCGTTTCTGCCGCGAGGTGTTGCCACAGGTTCCGATAATCGTCGGCGGCGCGCACGCTTCGACCATGCCGGAACTGACTGCCAGCATTCCCGAAGTTGACTTCGTGTTGCGCGGTGAAAGCGACGAAACTCTGCCAGAGCTGCTGAAAACAATTGAAAGTCGTGGCGATCTCAGCAAAGTCGGCAGTCTGACCTGGAAAAATGCCGGTAAAATAGTTCATAACCCCGACGCGCCTTTTACCCGGAATCTCGACAGCCTGCCGTTGCCTGACCGCAGCGCGCTGCTCAACCCCGAACATTATTCTTCTGAAGATATGGGTATCATGTTGACTTCGCGTGGATGCCCGTTCAGATGCAGCTACTGTTTCCACATGTGGGAACGCCGCGTGCGGTTTCGCCCGGCAGAATCGGTTATTGAAGAAATCGAGCAGGTTCACCGTGAATTTGGCACTACACAGTTTTCGCTTAAGGATGACTCATTCACCGTGCGTCGCAACCATGTCTTCAGTCTGTGCAAGGCCTTCAAAAAGCTGCCGTTCAAGATTACCTTCAACTGCACAACCCGCGTCGATCTGCTCGACGACGAACTGCTCGCCACCATGAAGGATGCCGGCCTGGCGCAGCTCAGCGTCGGCATCGAATCCGGCTCGGCCAGCATTCTCAAAGAAACCGACAAGGATATTACGCATGAACAGATCCTCAAAGCCGCTGAACTGCTTAACCGGCACCACATCTTCTGGACCGGCTATTTCATGATCGGTCTGCCGACTGAAACAGAAGAAGATATTAACAAGACCATCGCCTTTCTGCGCCGGGCAAAGCCGTATTATGCCGGTCTGGGTGTTTATAACCCTTTCCCGGGCACCAAACTATTCAGACAGGGTGTCGAAATGGGCCTGCTCGACCCACAACCACCGCTCGACCATTTTCTTAAAACCAACCCCAAAGATCTGTTCTTTAAAAATCCTGAGCGACGGGTGCTCAACATAGACCACAAAAGATTTCAGGAGCTCTCAGAAACAGCTTCGCAAAAATTTCACCGCCACAACTCGAACCTTTTTAACCTGATCAGGCGAGGGTTTGCCCGGCGGCGTGCCTATATGTACGACCCGGCACTGCTTAAGCGTGATTTTGGTCGCGGTCTCGAATTCCTGGGTCTCGGAAACCTTATCAAATAAAGACTTCAACAATTATCAGGCACCTGCCTGCATGGAGTAAAACATGAGACAGATACTGCAAAGCCTCAAAACCGGCGAAATCGAACTGGCTGAAGTGCCGGTACCACGCGTAAAACCGGGAACACTGCTGATTCAGACTCGTCGTTCTCTGATCTCTCTGGGGACTGAGCGAATGCTGCTCAACTTCGGAAAGGCCGGCTGGGTCGATAAGGCACGTCAGCAGCCTGACAAGGTGAAGCAGGTTTTGCAGAAGGTAAAGACCGACGGTCTGATGCCAACGGTAAACGCCGTATTCAACAAGCTCGATCAGCCTCTGACCTTGGGTTATTCAAATGCCGGCAAAGTCATTGCGGTTGGCGATGGCGTCTTCGGCTTCAAGGTTGGCGATAGAGTAGTGTCTAATGGCAACCACGCTGAATTCGTCTGCGTCAGCCAGCACCTCTGCGCCAGAATCCCGGACAACGTCAGCTCTACCAGTGCCAGTTTCACTGTCGTAGCTGCTATTGGCCTGCAGGGCATTCGTCTCATCGATCCGACTCTCGGCGAAAGTGTCGCGGTTCTTGGCCTGGGCCTGATTGGCCTGCTCTCATGTCAGATTTTGCAGGCGAACGGCTGTCGCGTGATCGGTTTCGACTTCGACCATCAGAAGGTCGAGCTGGCTCGAAGCTACGGCGTTGAGGCCTTCGATCTGTCACAGGGCAGTGACCCGGTTGAGCTCGCCATGAATTTTTCGCATGGCAATGGCGTCGATGCTGTGCTGATTACGGCAGCCACTACCAGCAACGACCCGATTCAGCAGGCGCCACAGATGTGCCGCAAGCGTGGTCGGGTCGTGCTTGTCGGGGTCAGCGGGCTCAATATTTCGCGTGACGATTTTTACAAGAAGGAAATCAGCTTTCAGGTTTCGTGCTCATACGGGCCGGGACGCTACGACAGCGCTTACGAAGAGAATGGTCTCGATTACCCGATAGGTTTCGTGCGCTGGACAGAACAGCGAAACTTTACGGCAATTCTCGACCTGATGGCCGCCGGCCGGCTCAGAACGACAGAACTGGTCAGCCATGAAATCGACTTCGACGATGCGCAGCGCGCCTATAAAATGGTATCGGAAGCAAAAGACGTATTGGGTCTGGTTCTAACTTACGACGAAAGCGCCGACGCAACAGTTAAATCGGTCGAAATCAATAAGCCGCATTACAGGCTCGAAGCGCATCCGCAAAAACCGGTAGTCGGCCTGATCGGCGCCGGTAATTACGCCGGCGGCATGCTGATTCCGGCCTTTGCCAAAACCAGCGCCGTACTCAAGACCATTGCCAGTTCAGGCGGCGTTTCCGGCACCCACATCGGCAGCAAGAACGGCTTCAGCATCAGCACCACCGACAGTTCGCTGATTTTCAACGATGCGCAGATCAACACTGTCGTTATCAGCACCCGCCACGGTTCGCACGCTCACTTTGTCTGCGAAGCGCTTAAAAAGGGCAAAAACCTGTTCGTCGAAAAGCCGCTCTGCCTTAGCTTTGCAGAGCTGGCGCAGATTGAACAGGCATACCGCGAAGCCTGCAAAGTCAGGCCGGTAAGGCTGATGGTTGGCTTTAACCGTCGATTCTCACCGTTGACTCAGATGTGTCGCCAGCACCTGAGCGTTGGCAACGCGCCCTGCAGTATAATTATAACGGTTAATGCCGGTAAAATACCCGCCGATCACTGGGCTCACGATTATGCCAGTGGCGGCGGCCGCCTGATCGGCGAAGGCTGTCATTTTATCGATCTGATCAGATATCTGACTGGCAGTCAGATCGTTTCGGTTCAGACGACCAGCATGCCCAATCCGCAGACGCCCGACCTGTCGCCCGACACTCTCACTCTCACACTGACCTGCCGCGACGGCTCGATCGGCACCGTGCATTATTTTGCCAATGGTTGCAAGGACTTTCCCAAGGAACGTGTCGAAATCTTTTCGAATGGCCGCATAGCCCAGCTCGACAACTTCAAGAGCCTGAACTTTTTCGGCTGGCCGGGAGCAAAAAACCAGTCGCTGTGGGCTCAGGACAAAGGGCAGGAAAAATGCGTCGCCGAGTTTGTCGAGGCGATCGAGTCTGGCAGCGACTGTCCGATTGCCTTCGATGAAATCATCGAAACCGCCAGAATCACTCTGCTGGCAGCAGGGATCAGCGAAGACAACAATCAAGAATGAATTTTGGCAGGCTCTTTCATACAATCAGGTGGCTTAAACCGGTTCAGGTTTTCGGTCGGCCGTGGTTTGCTCTCAAACGCCGGCTGCTGACCGCCGGCAACCCCGGAAAACTCTGCAAATTAGCCTGTGAACTGAAAGGACAACTGCCGTTTGATCGCCAGAATCCTTTTGAGCTGCGCTTTCTCAATCTCGTGCAACAGTTCGTTCCGGCCGAAATGAAATGGCACAGCCGCGAGTTTCCAGCCGCAACCGAGAAACTCTGGTTATACAATCTGAACTATTTCAACTGGCTTTTCGACGGCCAGCTCGATGGCCAGCCGCAGCTGCAGCTTTATCTGATGCTCGACTGGATCGAAAAGAACGATTCGAGCCGCAGTGAAACCTGGGAGCCTTATGTCGTTTCGCGGCGTCTTTGCAACTGGGTCATGTGGCTGCAGCAGCAGAACGGCAGCGCTGACCCATACAATGACTGTATTCTGCAGTCGATAAGCGGGCAGTGTCGCCGGCTCTGGTATGATCTCGAATACCACCTGCAGGCCAACCATCTGCTCGAAAACCTTCGTGCTCTTTTTATAACGACGGTTTTTCTTGTCGAAAAGGCAGGCGAGTTTGCAAAAGATCTCGAACAGCGCCTGGAGTATTGTGCAAAAGAGCTGGTCGAGCAGATCAGATTGCAGTTTTTTGCTGATGGCGGTCATTTTGAGCGCAGCCCGATGTATCACCTCGAAATGCTCGATGCGGTAGAAGCGGTGCGACTGGCCAACCGTCGGCTGCTGCAATTTGCCGCAGCCGGCAGCTCACTGTTCAGGCAGGCGAAAATTCTTGAAACGCTTTGTGAAGACAAGGTTCCATTGTTGCGCGACTGGCTGGCAGTCATGACCCACCCCGACGGAAAAATCGCGCAGTTCAATGATGCAACGCTGAAAGCCGGCATTACCCGCAAAAGCGGGCAGATGAACTATCTGCTCGACAGTTCGGGTTTTTTCGTCAGGCGCACCGATGACAGTTATTTCGTGCTGAGCTGCGGCGAACCTTCGCCGGCTTTCCAGCCCGGTCACACGCATTGCGACATCATGTCGTTCGAACTGTCTCTGGCAGGGCTTCGTTGTATTGTAGACACTGGTTGTGGCTCTTACCAGAACGCGCAGATCCGCGACGAGTGCCGGCGAACTTCCGCTCATAATCTGCCAATGATCGAACATGCCGAACAATCAGATCTCTGGGCGCAGTTTCGCATTGGCAAACGTGCCCGGGTAGTTCATCGATATTTTGATTCAGAACATAACCGTTTCGAGATGGAAATGCTCGACCAGTATGGGCAGCGCTACCGTCGTGAGATCATATTCGGCGAAGCTTCGATCAGGGTCAGAGATCGCATGTTCGACCGTCGCGTCACCGGCACCTTCATTTCGCTTCTGCATCTGGCCCCACAGGTTCAGGTGGTGCCCGGCAACGAACCTGGTGCCTACGACTTCGCGGTCGGCAACTGCGAATTTCGGGTTGCGACATCGGCACGTCTGCGTTTCGAGGGCCATGTCTGGTATCCCGATTTCGGCTTGCCGGTCAAGGCCGAGAAGCTTATACTGAGCAATCATGAGACCGAGGCCATAGATTATGTCATCAGCTGGAAAACCGCTTAGAATACTGTTTGTAACCCAGTTTTACTACCCCGACGTCACCGCCTGCGCTTTTCGTATGCGCGAAACCGCACAACTGCTGGCAAAACTTGGCTGCGAAGTCGAGGTGATCGCCGGCGAACCGCACAAAGGCGACCTCGGGCAGCAGATCGACGACGGCCCGGTCAAAGTCAGCCGGGTCAGACTGATCAGGTATGAAGGAAAGGGCAAATGGAACTACATCGCCCATTACCTCTCTTTCATGTTTGGCGCGATTAAGGCGTCAAAACGGCATCGCGGACATTTTGACGTGATCTGGGCTTCGAGTCCGCCTCTTTTTACCGGCATCGCCGGCTGGGCTATCGCAAAGCTCAAAGGCACTCGTCTCTGCCTCGACATTCGCGATATCTGGCCTGAATCAGCAGTTGTCGCCGGTCAGATCAGCGGCACCGGCTTTCTGTTCAAGGCGGCCAAGGTTGTCGAATGGCTGCTCTACCGCCTGGCCAATCGCCTGACCTGCGTGGCGAAGCCGATGGCCGACTATATCGAAAAAACTTCGGGCGGGCGCCGGCCTGATATTATCTATAACGCTATTCCCAAAAGCATGGTTGCCGATCAGGCGCTGCCGGTCGACCGCAAGCCAGATCCCATGCGCATACTATATATTGGCAACATGGGTTATTGCCAGAATCTTTCGCTGGTAATCGAGGCTGCCGCTCTGCTGGCCGCCGAGGGTAACCGGCAGATCAGATTCGTGCTGGTCGGCAATGGCATCGAAAAGTCGATGCTCGAAGAGGCGGTTAAAGGCCGGCAGCTCGACAATGTCGAAATTCATGGCATCGTCAGCAAGGATCGCGCTATCGAAATGATCCGCGAAACCCATGCACTGATGCTGCATCTCAAAGATGACGGCACCATGGATAAAACGATTCCGTCGAAGGTGTTCGACTATATGGCCGGCGGCCGCCCGATTCTGTATGGTCTCAAGGGCGAAGCCTGCGACATTCTCTCTTCGGTAGCCGGCAATCTTTATTACGACCCGGCTGACGCCGCCCAGCTGGCCGCGCAGGCAAAGCATCTGCATGCGAATTACTCTCAGATGGCCACTACCGCCGCAGCCAATCTGCATCTGGTCAGAGAAAAATTTCTGCGCGACCGCATGGCCGAACGCCTCAAAGATCTGTTTGTCACTATGTCTTCCCCCTCGTGCTCGTAATCAGCGAAGCGGTAATCGTGCTCGTAATCGTCATCGAAAAACAAAATCGATTACGAGCACGCGCACGATTTAAGAGGGTCAGTTCTGGTCGTGCGGGTCGGTGTACCAGTTGCGGTTCTGACCGGGGTTGTTGATAATCGAGTTGAGAATGGTCGGGTTGGCGGTGTCCATAAAATCGGCGATGAACTTGTTGCCGTGCTGGCCACTGTCTTCTTTTTGATCGAACAGCTGCAGTGAAATTCTGAAAAAACTTCGCGAAAAGCCTGCCGAAGTGATGGTCTCGGGGCGTATCTCAAAGAAGTTGACCTGATCGCTGAGCACCCTGAAGTTATCGGGTGCCGGCGGCAGTTTGGGGTGCGTAATCAGGCGGCGCTCGAGCTTCTTGAACGGCGAGCCAGGCTGACTGCTCAGGCGGTATTCGACCCGGTTCATACGGCGAAAGCTTTCGGGGCCGTCGCTGGTCGGAATTACCTTGTTCTCATACAGGCCGCCGTTGAAGGTGAAGAAAGACAGCGTGGTATCGCCGCCGCTGCTGGTTTCGGTGAAGATGTTGTTGATATCCTGTGTGGTATCGTTGACGAAGACGAAGCACGAGATGGCGAGGTCCATTTTGATCTGGCTGAGAATCTGCTGCCCCGACATGACCACCTGGTTGCGCTGCATGCCTTTGCTGGCAGTCTGCCGGCCATGCGACATGATGCGGAACGTCGGAATCAGTATCAGCATGAGAATTGCGCTGACGATCATAAGTTCGACCATGGTAAATGCTTTTCTCATCGCGCCGGTTTCTCCATGACCACGGTGGCGAATTCGAGCTGGCTGCGGCTCATCCAGGCTCGCACCTTGTTGCCGCTCTTCACTCTGATGCCGACGGTGATCAGAATCCCGTCGCCGCCGCCGGTGACCTTGCTCATATTGACTATGCGCTCAAACGAGTCGCATTCGCGAAAATACGATGTCTTCGAAAAAATCGAGCGGTCGAGCACACCATGCCATTCATTGAGCGGAAAAAGATCGGGTTTTTCCATGTATTTGACCGCCCAGGCGTGACCCATGCCCTGGCAGAACTCGATAGTCTCGTTGCCAAGCGTCTGACCGAGAAATTCGTAATAGGCATCCATGCTCTGCGAGCTCGAGGCCTGGTTGATCAGAAAATATGAGAACAGCGCTACCGACATGATTACCATGCCGATCAGCACTTCGATCAGCGAGAAGCCGTGCTTGAACTTATTCTTTGGCAAAATTGATGTCATCGTATCTTATCCAGGGAGACATGTTGATCGCAAATACTTCGTTGGCGTCAGAATCGGTACGCAGTCGCGGGTCGAACTCTACCCGGCTGGGAGTTGTCGGGAAACGGTTGAGATAGAGCTGATCGACTCCTATGGCTCCCAGCACATCGAAGGCGCGCGACGGTGAAATCGAGCCGCTGTTGGAATCGTTGAAAGCCATCAGGCTGGCTTCAATGCGCTCAGAGGTTACCACTCTGATGTTACCGCGGCGCGAAAAAAGAATGCAGAGATCGCGATTCGGGTCTTCGCGTTTGATGCCGCAGTTGATGGTGAATCCGGCAGGTACCAGCAACGCCCCGCTGCCGCGGACAGTGATGAAGTTCTTTCCGGGTGGCGGATCGAGGCTGACATGATCGAGTTCGACGCTGGTTATGCCACGCAGATTCAATATGCCGTTCTCTTTGTCGTAGACGCCGTGTTTTTCGAGTTCCCAGGCATGCAGGTAGCGGGCTGAGAACAGGGCATAGTGCCCGAATGGTCTGAATCCTTCTGAACCGGTCATGTTAAGGTCGCCCAGTGGCGAAGAGTCGCGGCCGTAAAAGCGCGGAGCATCATCGAAAGTGTTTGTCACCTCGGCTTTCTGCATGGCCTGCCCATCGTGCAGAAGATAGTCTTCGGCAAAGTCAGATGTCAGAGGCAGGGGTGGGCTGGTGCGCTGTTCAACCTGCACCAGACGTTGCGCCAGAGCCAGACCTTGCGGGTCAGCCGAACTGCTTTCGCGGTAAAAGGTTATTTCAGGGGAAAAGCAGACAAATTTCGAAGAATTTTCGAGATCCTGAACACCTTCGGGCGGTATGTCATAAAAATCGCTGCCGTCACCGATCTGAGCCCCGTCAGCTTCGAGTTCAAAATGCACCAGATAGAGAAATCGCTGAGTAACCGCGCCACGCAGAAAGCTGTCGAGATATGCCTTGTCACTGCCACCCTCGAATTTGATACCGGCCGGCATCGGAATCAGTTTGCGGTTGCCGGGCACTACCGAGAGTACCTGGCGCGCTTCGTCTTCTTTGGCATTAGCAGCAGTGCCGGCTACAGCAACCGGGTGGACGCTGAAGTTAAAAAATCCTTTGAGTCCCTGATATTTGACCGCACCGTTCTTATCGATTTCAGGAATCAGTTTGAGCACTTCGTCCTGGCTGATTTCGAATTTCTGCGTCGACAGGCTGGGAAGCATGGCAACGCTTTGAGCATCGGCATCGGATGTGTTCAGGTAGACCCGGTTATCTTCATTGTTGCGGTCAGCCCGGCCAAAATAGACAAGTCCGCGGCGCCCGGCCGGAATCGAAGCCTGATCTCTGATGACCAGTTTCTGGCCATCGTTGAAGCTCTGGCCGCGATAACCTTCTTTGAATTCGCGCAGGCCATTGCGCACGAGCAGAGCAAAATCAAGCGGAAAAGTCATGGCATAAGAATTTTCACGTTTGGTGTAATTCGAAACAAGACAGACTGACTTGATATCGAACTGTCGCCGCCTCGCACAGCGGGCCAGTTCCTTTGATCCTGCCTTGAGGGAGGCTTCAAGAATTATCTCAAAAGTAGCAAGACCTTCGCCGCTGTAATATTTCTGGCCGGTTGGACTGGCTGTGCGCTTGTCGAAAATGCGTCCGGTCAATGTGTAGTCGAGCGTGGCTCCGCCGAGAAGAGCTGATTTGTTGGCTTCGAACAGAGGTGCTTCGAGCGGAAACGCATCATTACTCAGCGATGATGAGCGCATCTGCGTTACTATTCGTTTGGTCAGGTCGTGATTTGGGTCGCGGGTGTTGATCTGTAGAGTGTTAAACGCAGAATCGAGGATTACCTCGGTATAATTACGCAGTTTCTCTCGATTGACATGATAGAACGACGAATGCGCCAGCTGTTTGCTGAAGGTGTGATAAAAAAGAATGAACACTCCCATGATGCTGACGACAGCCAATACTATATAAAAGACGATGCCGCGTCGCGAATTCATTCTGGCGCGGCCGGCCGGCAGGTGGTAGTTTATTTTCTCAGGTTGTATCAATGCAGTTTTATGTCTTCCTGGTCGGGTGAGACTGATATGGTTTGTGCTTCTCCGGAGCTTACATCAACCTGGGCAGAGTCGTCAGTCAGCGAGCTGCTGGCTATGGTGTCCGTGGTCAGAACAGCATCGGTCGTTGCACTTGCCGCAGCTACATTATCATTCAGATCGGTGTTTTCGTCAACGTCGGCAGCAGTAACAGACTCAGTTTTTGTCTCTATGGCTGTTGTGATGCCATTTGTCGGGGTTTCCGGCATGGTTTCGGGAGTTTTATTTTGCAGAATCATGACGCCTATGACCGACAGTAAGCAGAGTGCCAGAATAAGCGGCTTGAGAATCATGCTGCCGGCGCCGGTCGTTGCGCCTGAGCTGGTGGCGGCCGATGAACTGGCTCCAGTCTGCACGGCTTTGAGAATGCCGGCAATAGACGCGGCTTCTTTGCCGGTCATCGGCTTGCGGGCATCTTTAAGCTGTCTGACTGATTCGAAGGCTTCGCGGCAGGCGCTGCATGAGGCAAGATGCTGCTTCAGCTCATCAGAAACTGAACCTGAACCGGAAGTAATCTCTTCGATGAATTTTTCACAGATTCTGGTCATAGTTTTCCCTCTTCCAGTCTGACTTGATCTTGTCGAGTATTCGCATCATCCGCATTTTTACTGCCCCGACAGATAACCCGGTCAACTCGGCAACATCATTGAACGGTAAATCCTGAAAAAACCTGAGTTCGATCAGGATCTGCTCCTCGGCCGAAAGCTTTTCGAGCATTGCCTTGACCTGAGTGCGCGTATTTGAACTGTCTTCGAAAGAGTCACAGAAGTCTTTGCAGAAGTTCATTTCCATGAACCGCCGCTGCGTCTTCTGTCGGCGTGTCCAGTCGATAAAGGCATTCTTCGCAATCGAGAACAGCCAGGACTTGAACGATCTGCCGCTTTCATAACGATCGAAAGCATTGTAGGCCTTCAGATAGACCTCCTGAGCGAGGTCATCGACTTCTGACTCGGGCAGCCCGAGATATCTGAGAAAGAAGCCGAGTGCCCGATAGGTCTCTTCAAGCAACTGCGAAAATTCTTTGTCCCTGTTCACGCAATTGTTTCCTTCTGCTACTTATACGTTGTCGTAACACATAAGATAACAACTATTTTTAAAATTTTATCGCGCATTGTATATTTCAAGAGTTTTCACGATCAGAACTCCTTCCGGGTCGCGCCTGAATGGCAATGCCTTGACCTGCAGACGGTCGCCCGGTCTGACCCGGAATGCCTTGCCAGGTCTGGGCAGCACCAGATATTTTTCGCGCTTGTCATCGGTTGCCAGAATTGCGCCGTCATCGAGACCGACCTTTTGTACCACCAGCAGATAATCGCCGACTTCGGAAACGACCGGCTGGTATCCCTGCGTTACCGGCGCCTGCTCGCCATCATCGCTGCCGGCCAGAAAGAACACAAGGCCGAGCATCAGCATGCCGAACAGAAAAATCATTTTCAATACCGGGTAAAGTGGTGAAAGCTCTGACAGGGTTTCCTGTACACTCTGCCAGTTGATTTTGCGACTCAGACTTTCGATTCGTTTTGCTTCGCTGCGCTTTTCTTCGTTGGCAACTCGTTCGCTTTCGTCTTTCTGGCGCTGTTCGACGAAGTCCTGTACTTCAGTCTCGGCGGCAACTCCAAGCTCAGAGAGTGTGTCGATAAGTATTGAAGCGGCATCGCCAAAAATTGCCCGGTGTTCAGGCCGGTTTTGTTCGAGCAGCCTGAGGTCATATACGCTTTCTACCATCGGGTTGTTCAGATAATAAGCGACGCCGGCGCGCAGCAGAGCCTCGTCTTTTTCTCGCTCGAGATATGCGGTAAGCATTTCTCTTACCCCTGAAAACTCGAAATGAATCAGAGAACCCATGGCTTTTTCTCTGACCTTATGGTCTTTGTCGGCCAGCATTGCCTGGAAAAGATCGCGTGCATCTTCGGGGTGCTGCCGGCACATACTTCGCAGCAGGGCTGTGCGAACGATCAGCGACGGTGATTTGACAAATATGCGAACCTGCAGCATGAAGCTGTCATTGTCGTGTAACGCAAGATATTCGAGTGCTGCCGCCTGCAGATCTTCATCATCCCGGCGCAGAAAGCTGAGAGCGCGCTGCCGCCAGCGGGAATCAGAGACGACCACCGCTGCGCGCAGTGCCGCTGCCAGAATCGCCCCGTCGGCTTTTTTGTCAGACATGGCTGTATCAATAGTATCTAGCGCGCCGGCATCTTTGTCTGATCTGATTCTGATAAGTTTTCTGAGAATCTGATTCTCTTCAGATTCTTTTGCCGGGGAGGTGTCGGGTGCTGACGCCTCAGTGGCCGGTGGCAACGGCTTTTCTTGAGCGAGTGCCTGAACCAGCAGTCTTTCGTCAGGGTTCTTTTGAAGAGCAGCTTTGGTTGCCGCCAGAACCTCCGATGAATTGCACTTCTCACGCAACAGCTGAATCAGTTCGCGTCGCGTTGCCTCCTGCGAGCTTTCGTAAACAGAGAGACAGTTTTCGACAAATATCGAGGCGGCGGCGCGCTGGCGATACTTTTTCAGGGTCATGAGATACATCTGGTAATCGGGACAGAGTTCTGCCATACGAATCATGTTGCAGCAGTTCTTCTGCAGTTCAAGCAGAAACGCCACTTTTTTCTGGTCATTGCACTTGACCGCGATGTCGCATATTCTGAAAGGAACTTCGCGATCAGGATTGGCCAGAACTATGCTCGCCGCAATTTTCAGCAGGCGTTCATCCTGTTCATGCGCAAGCAGTTCGAGCAGACTGGCACGATGCTGAGCGAAATGCATTACCGAAATCGCGCGCAGGGCCGCAAGACGGCTGAAATAATCACCCCGGCGCAGGGAATCTGCGAGAAAAGCCGCAGCGCTGCGCGGATGTTTTCTGGCCAGGCCCCTGATCGCAATAGCCCGGATCAAAGGGTCAGACGAGGTCACCAGCTTTTCAAAATGCCTGATCAGCAGATCGGGCGATCTGGCAATGACGGCTTCAAGACATGCCAGCTGCAGGGTTGAAGCGTCAGAAAAAAGGTTTTCTTCCAGATACGATTGATAATCGTCTGGCCAGAAAGATCCACATTTCTTGACGATCTCAGCTCTGACCACGTCATGCGCTGCCATGGCAAGAAGCTTTTTGATTGCGGCGAGTGTCGCATCACGCTTGAATTGCCCGGCCGAGGTTTTTTGGATGACAAGAATCTGGTCGCCGGCAGTCAGCCTGGCAAAATCAGCCAGAGTGACCCGATTGGCTGCCTGCCCCTCTTTTTTCTGCAAACGCTCGCTGACAGAAGCAATCGCATGATCCAGCAGCATGGCGCATTCTGAATCGGTTTCCTGCATCTGGCACTGACGCAGGGTCTCGAGGAGACGAAGCGAAGCACCGCTCTTAATCGCCTTTTCGATAGCAAAGATACGAAAAGTCTTGATCGGTGCCTGCAATTCGAATATCAGATTTTCCAGGTCATTCAAGTTATTAACCCGTAAAAGTTATTATGCATGCTTATTTTGCCTTAATAAAACAAATCTGGCAACGAGTTTGAAAGTTTTTTTACCCGTACCCTTGCGCATATGGCTTCAATCTGTCATAATTACGAAACAAGCGAGATTTATCCCGCTTTTATTGTCTTCTTTGTTCTGATGGAAGTTTGTATAACCCTGATAAGTATGTGAGTATAACAGTAAGGGGGTAGCCAATGAGGCTCCGCAGCTACACAAGAACAATGGCTCTGACCATTGTAATGGTATTTTTCGTATTCTCCTTTATCTCTGATCTGTCTGCCAGACAAAGGCAGTCAAAATCACCCCAGGACATCTACCAGGAAATGATGCTCGAACTCGAAGAACTCGAGCAGAGATCACCGCAGAATCAGGTAGCTGTTTTCAAACTCAGAGATAACCTCAATAAGCTGTATTCTCATATATCAGGCGATCTGACCGACCCGTTCAACAGTCAGGGCAAGCCAGTAGTGGCTGACCTTGCCAAGGGCAACGATCTGTATGACCCCTGCAATGGCCTCGAAGACGAACAGCTCAAAAGAGCACTGCTTCAGCTCGTTCAGGATCACGTTTCTGTCGGCTATCAGCGTGCCCAGGATCTGGTATTCTCGGATATCGACAATGTCGATGGTTACGTAGAATGCGTATATACCGGCCGCAAACTTAAGACCAGTGGCGAACCGAATGCCAGCGACATGAATATCGAACATTCCTGGCCGCAGTCTCTTGGTGCTACCGGCATTGCTAAATGTGACATGCATCACCTGTTCCCGACTGATTCAAGGGCCAATGGCCTTCGTGGCAACAACCCGTTCGGCGATGTAGACCACCCCTCCTGGGAACAGGGCGGCAGCAAGACCGATAAAGAAGTATTCGAAGTGCGCCCCGAACAGCGTGGCGACACTGCCCGTGGTATGTTCTATTTCTCGATCCGCTACAATAAGCGTATTGATCCCAAACAGGAAGAAGTCCTCAAACGCTGGCACAAAGAAGACCCGGTTGACGCCGACGAGAAAAAGCGCAACGACCGCATTCAGAATTTCCAGAACAACCGCAACCCGTTTGTAGACAAACCCGAACTGGTAGACCGCATCTCTGATTTCTAATTAACACCCGACCTTTAAACTGCGCAGGGGTTCAACATGTTGAACCCCTGCGTTTTTTATTGCCATCGATTTATCATTCTGCTCGTAACAGTCCTCTGCCACATAAGAGTTAAATCCGTGGCATACCGCTTATGCCGGGCTCTCGGCAGGATCCCAACGCTACAACTCTCATCAGGCGGGAGTATTGTTGTATAGCTATAGCTCTGCGTCAAAGTTGCCTGATTCGAAGTTTCCGCTTTTGGGAAGCCTGCCTACGCCCTATATTGAGGTTTTTATAAAAACGAATGCAACTTTGCCAGAGGACCAGGTCGCAGGATCAACGTTTCGATGCCCGATTGAATTTCTCAGAAAATCTGCGTCAATCATTATAATCTGCGGATCCTGAAGTTTGGTCGGGCATTGCTGTTAATTTTCCGGGGGAACGCTGATGGCGGCAGGGTCGAGGATCTCGACAAGAGCATCAGGGTCGATGCGGTATTCGCTGCCGTAGCCGCCAAAAAAGCCGTGCGCTTCGAGCAGTCGCAGGGTCAGCCTGTTCCATTTAAGTTTTTTGCCGGTTTTCTGATCGACGAGATCGACGTCACCTTTCTCAAAAAGACCGTCATCCCACGGACTCGGTATTTTTCCGCGATCGTCGCGAACCTTGATCAGATATCGACCATCTACCAGCACTTCCTGCTCCATCAGGTCGGCGCCGCGCTCCGCCAGATCCTGCAGGCAGGCAACAATTCTGGCAGTATCGAGATGCAGGCGCTGAACGGTCTGATGATCGGTTTCGATAATATCAGCAAGCTTGCGATCGTCGTGCCCGAGAAAGCCCTTGAGAGTCAGAACGCCGGGCCGCATTTTTTCCTGAATTCTATCGAGTTCTGGAGTCTGCTTCACTGCTTGCTTCCTTTCACGAGAACTTGTCGTAGTAAACCCGGTCGATCGGCATACCCTTGCCGGTAAGAACCTTGACACAGGCGTCGATCATGCCGGGACTGCCGCAAAGATAGGCTTCGAGTTCTTTCATGTCGCCATAGTTGCGGGCGACAACCTCTGTAATAATGCCTTTTTCATAGGGGTGGTCACTGTCGTCCTTCGACAGCGCCGGCACGAATCTGAACCAGGGGTGTTTCTTTTCGATCGCCTTGAATTCTTCGACATAGTAGAGATCGCGTTGCGATACCGCGCCAAAAAAGAAAGTAGCCTTGCGATTGCTGATGCCGCGGTCGATCATGTCGAGAATGATGCTGCGAATCGGTGCCAGGCCAGATCCACCGGCGATGCAGACAATCTCGCGATCGGTGTCGCGCAGAAAAAACTCGCCGAATGGCCCGATCAGCCGCACTTTGTCGCCTTCCTTAAGATGTTTGAATACATAAGTTGTGACCATGCCGTTGGGCACGTATCTGATAACAAGTTCGATCGCACGGTTATCGGAAGGCGCTGAGCTGATCGAATAAGCGCGCGAAGTTTCTTCTCTGACATCGTCATAAGGCCTGCTGAAAAGATTGGCAAATTGTCCGGCCTTGAATCTGATGGTTTCGCCTTCGGGCAGTTTGAATCTGAGGCCTTTGATGTCATGGGTAAAATCGGTGATCGACTCGATGACCGTGTCGAATTCTTTGATACTGAGCAGTTCTTCTGGTACTTCGATTTTAATATCACTGCGCACTTTGACCTGGCAGGAAAGTCGCACGTCGGTCTTTTTTTCTTCGTCATTGAGATAAGGGACCTCAGTTGGAAGAAGTGGGCCGCCGCCTTCGAGTACCCGACATTTGCAGGTGCCGCAGCTGCCACGACCACCACAGCCTGAGGGCAGAAAAAGTTTCTGACCAGCCAGGGTCGTGAGCAGGCTGGCACCACCTTCGACTTTGAACGTTTTTTCGCCTTTGTTTACATCGATAGTGCATTCGCCATAGCTGGCAAAAAAGAATTCAGCAACCAGCAGCAGCAGAGTCAGGATGCCGCTCAGGGCACTCAATACAAGCACAGCGGTAATTATCGGGGTCATAAAACCTGCCTGTCAGTTGATTCTTACGATACCGGAAAACCCGATAAAGGCCATGGCAATGATGCCGGTAATGACCAGCGCGATGCCGGCGCCTTCGAGTTCAGGAATAACCTTCGACTTTTTTTCCATGCGGGCTCTGATGCCTGCCAGAGCAGCAATGGCCAGTGCCCAGCCAGTTCCGGCGCCAAGCCCGTAGGCGATCGACTGGGTAAAGGTATATTGCCGGATTACCAGAAACAGCGCACAGCCAAGAATCGCACAGTTAACGGTGATTAGTGGCAAAAAGATGCCCAGTGTCAGATAGAGCAGGGTGCTGACCCGTTCTACGACCATTTCGATGATCTGAACGAACGCGGCGATAACCACGATGAAGGCGATATACTGCAGATATTCAAGCTCATACGGAACCAGCAGCTTGTGATAAACCAGCCAGTTGATCGGGGCCGTGAAGGTTGAAACAAAGATGACGGCGGCGCCGAGGCCGAGTGAGCTTTTGAGATCCTTGGAAACGGCCAGAAACGAGCACATTCCAAGAAAGTTGGTCAGCAGGATGTTGTTGGTGGTAATCGCTGCAAAAAAGATGATGAAGGGGTGAACGTTCTGTATGTCCATGCCTTACCTCTTTTCTCCTTCCGATTTGAAAGCCCTGACGATCCAGATGTAGGTGGCAAGGGCAAAAAAACCGCTGGGTGCGATTACCATCATGTTCCATTTTGTCCAGTCGGCTGGAATCACCTGCATGCCGAAAAAAGTACCCAGGCCGAGAGGCTCGCGAATCATCGCGATCGGCAGCAGTACCAGCGAATAGCCGATGCCGGCGCCAACACCATCGAGAATGGAATCGACAGGTTTGTTGGCCATGGCGTAGCCTTCGGTGCGCCCCATGACAATGCAATTGGTGATGATCAGCCCGACGTAGGGGCCGAGTTCGTTGCTGATTTCTGGCAAAAAGGCGTCGAGCACGATTTTGATGAAGATGACATAGGCAGCGATGATCAGCACCTGAATGATCATGCGCACACGGCGCGGAATCACGTTGCGCATCAGCGAAACGGTAAAACACGACATGGCCAGGGTAAAAATCAGGCCCAGGCACATGACCAGAGTGTTCTTTACGAGATTGGTAACGGCGAGTGCCGAGCAGATGCCGAGAATCTGCCCGATAACCGGGTTTTCTTCCCACAGCATTCTTTTGAGGGCGGCAAAGCCCTTGACCGGACCTTTGTTCAATTGCTGCTTCCTCCCTGTTTGAGGCCGTTAAAGTAAGCCAGTGATCGATTAATAATTTTTTCGAGGGCTGTGGAAGTGCCGGTAGCACCGGTAATCCCATCGATCTCATCAGCGCGGGTCCCTGAGCCTTCGGCGACCATTCGCAGAAAAAGGCCATCGGGGCGCTTTGTCGCAAAAGACTTGTCCTTAAAACGCAGTTTGAATTCGGGTTCGCTGATGCGGCCGCCGAGTCCGGGGGTTTCGCCATGTCTGGTGAACTCTATGCCTTTAATCTGCAGGCTTCCCGCGTCTACGGCAATAAACCCGATAATGTTATCCCAGAAGCCCTGGCCGGAGAACGCGAACACAAAAACGTCTTCGCTGGAGTTGCTGCGCCGGTAGCATTCAAAAGCGTTATCGTTGGCGAATTTGACCGGTTCTATCTGTTCGGCGAACATGTTCGGGATTTCAGAATCAGAGAGCTGGCGATCATTCGGAACCAGGCCGAACAGGCCAAGAATCACGCGTTGTCGGGCAACGCTGCGGTTAAGCTCGATACGATCATGCAAAACTGCGTTGACACCGCTGACAAGAAGGGTGAACAAGGCGGTGACAGCAACTGTGAACAGCAGGGTCCTGATTTTGTCGCTCATGTTGCCGCCTTTCGTGATTTTTCCCAGTTGGTAACGGCAATTTCGATGAGCGGGCCGAATGTATTGCCAAGCAGTATAGCAAACATGAAGCCGGCATTGAAGGCCGAAAGACTGCGAATAATCGCGGCCAGAAACCCGATCAGAATTGCATAAAGCCAGCGGGCGCTATTGTTTACCGGTGCTGTGATCGGTTCTGTTACCATAAAAATCGAAGCGAACAGGGTGCCGCCGCCAAAAACATTTATCAGATAGCCTTGCCAGAGTGGCAGCGTATCAAGACCAAGCAGATGCAGAAAGAGCTTCGCGATAAATAGCCCCAGCAGCGGCCCAATCAGCAACGGAATGAATATCACTTTCTGATACAGCAGCCAGGCCAGGGCCAGCAGCAGAAGAATTGCACTGGTTTCGCCGATGCAGCCGTTGATATTACCAACAAACAGCCGGGTGAGTTCGATTTTGTCGAAAGCCTGCAATACCCGGTCGGCTTCGGTCTGGTTCTGCGCGGCAAGAGCTTCGCGTCGCACCTGATTGAGGCGTTTAACTGAAGTCAGGGTTGTGGCGCTGGTGACGGCATCGATGTTATACATGCTCGAATCGACATCGGCGG
>JAKJFO010000380.1 GCA_022704885.1 Candidatus Rifleibacteriota bacterium
TCGAGTTCTGACGAATATCCGTTCAGGCTTAGCCAGGCAAATGGGTTGCCACCGGAAAAGTCGCCGGATGACAGCAGCAGCACCGGTTCGCTGGCTTTGCTGTTTTTGAAACACTCGACAAAAGTCGCCAGGCGGGCAAAACCTCCGGGTGCCGGGCTGTTCTGGCCGGGCAGGTAATTGCTGAGTGGTGTCGGCAGCAGGCTTGAATGTTCGTCGCTGGTGTGCAGAATGCTGAAATGCAGTTTTTCGGCCCTTAGGCTACTCGCAAATGCAAAGAAGAATAAAATTGCCAGCAGCAGCCGGAGAGGTGGTCTTGTCATTTTTTCGAGGTTTTCGCGATTATACTATGATACGATAGTTATCTGCAGTGCGACGGCTTTTATCATTCTGCTTTCTGATCGCTATGTCGCGGGTGGGGCAGTAAAGGGAGCAGCTTTAACGCAGGCGGCTGTTGAATATCATGTTGGCGCCTGGGGCTCTTCTTTTATGGCAGTGGCGATTTTTCTGTTTGCCTTTACTTCGATTATTGGTAACTACGCCTATGCCGAGAGCAATATTCACTAT
>JAKJFO010000381.1 GCA_022704885.1 Candidatus Rifleibacteriota bacterium
TCGCTCTGGCAGCCGATGCCATTCAGGTAAACCCGGCCGATCCAAAGGGCTACCACGAAAAGTCTGTCAAACCCTACCTCACCGACAGCAAGGAAATGACCGATTCTCTCAAACTGAGAAGAACCGCCCGCCAGATCCGCTTTCAGGCTCTCAAAGGTGCGATCAGCAAAGCCGAAGGCCTGAATGAAGAACAGAAGAAACGGGTTCTCGAATTCCTTTCCCAGTCGGTCGGTTCACCGATGGTGGTAATGTCCAAGTCACCGCTGCCTTCTTTTATGCCGTCTCCCGGCCCGTGCATGATTCCGCTCGGCGCCGAAATGGTTGCTGACAAAACTGGTAATCGCCTCGGCATCGAAACTTCGATGATCTGCGTTCTCGACATCGAATCAGAAGGTAAAAAACTCTTCTCGGTCGATGATGCCCTTAAAAATGACACCCTCGACCTCGTCGTTGCCCATGAAAACGGTCACGCCATCATGTTCGACATGTATGGCAAGCTGTTTCAGAAGATTCAGCGCACCTCTTCGAACGGCCATGATGCCCCGATCATCACCG
>JAKJFO010000382.1:0-247 GCA_022704885.1 Candidatus Rifleibacteriota bacterium
GACTGCGCGAATTGCCCTACAGCGTTACAATACCATTCTGGTAAAGGGAAAAAATTTCTGTCAATAAGAGACTCACGCAGAAACTCTGCAGGTTTGAGCCATCTGCTGCCGATTGAATGGAGGAAAAGCAGAGATCCGCTCTGCTCGAGCAGTATTTCGGGCTCATGCGTTACTACGATAACGATGTGTTCACTCGTCATGCCTGCCAGCAACTCAGCAAGTGCCCGCTGCCCCTTTGCATCGAGTC
>JAKJFO010000382.1:264-552 GCA_022704885.1 Candidatus Rifleibacteriota bacterium
GCTCATCAAGCAGCACCACCGGCGGCATGAAAATAGTGCAGGCAGCGAGAGCCAGACGCCGTTTTTCGCCCCCAGAGAGTTCGAGCGGATGATTATTCCAGCACCTCTCAGGATTGAGTCCCCATTTTTGCAGCCAGGCCCTGGCAACCGGCTCGATCTCGCTCCGGTTCAGCTTGCGCATTTTCAGCGCATAGCCGACCTCATCTTCTACTGTGCCGTTAAAAAACAGCGCCTCAGGATTTTGAAACGCCAGCGAAATATTGCCTGACGGCTCAAAATTTGCACCAT
>JAKJFO010000383.1 GCA_022704885.1 Candidatus Rifleibacteriota bacterium
TTGACCACGCCTACGTGCTTGATGAAACCGATTCAGACCTGCTGCACTTCATTCAAGAGATGCTGGAAGCCACCACCAACGACAAGCTGACCGTCGAGGAACTGACCGACCTGGTTCTCAAAACCGGGGAAATGGGTCTGCGCGCCATGGCCTTGCTGGATCAAGCCAACACCAACACCTATGGTCACCCCGAACCCACACAGGTCTATTTGGGCGTGCGTCCAGGACCGGGCATCCTGGTCAGCGGCCATGATTTGCGTGACCTGGACGAATTACTCCAGCAGACCGAAGGCAGCGGTGTGAATGTCTACACCCATGGCGAGATGCTGCCCGCCCAGGCTTACCCGGCGTTTAAGAAGTACCCCCACTTTGCTGGCAATTATGGCAGTTCATGGTTTCATCAACGCGAAGAATTCGACACCTTTAACGGCCCGATCCTGATGACCACCAACTGCATTGTCACAGCCAAAGACAGCTATCTCGGTCGACTCTTTACCACCGGCCAGGCTGGATATCCCGGCGCCACCCATATCCCGGACCGCAAGGCTGGC
>JAKJFO010000384.1:0-276 GCA_022704885.1 Candidatus Rifleibacteriota bacterium
GAAGCGTCAGCGAAGACGGGGGAGTCGCAGAATCCATGCCTTTATGCTATACTGGACCTGCGACACGCGCAGGATGACGATGAGCGATTACGATTACCCTGCTTCGCTGAAGCTACGCAGGGCAGGCGAGAACGAGTCGGGATAATAACGATATGACAAAAGATTTTTCTTCACAGCATTTTCAACGTAACTGGCTGGTAATAATATTGCTGCTGGTAGCCGGCAGTGCCGGGGCACAGGAAATCGCCAGCGCGGCAGCCGAAGCGCCGGGGCAGG
>JAKJFO010000384.1:320-550 GCA_022704885.1 Candidatus Rifleibacteriota bacterium
ATTCTGATGACCCTTGGTGGTGGCGGACTGGCCGGCTGGGCCGTCGGCTTTACCCTCAAGAAAGTCGCCAAACTGGCGGCGCTGGTGCTCGGGGTCGCCTTCATTTCGATTCAGAGCCTGGCTTACTACCGCTACATCACCATCGACTGGGAACGCATCAAAACGCAGGTTCCCGACGAGAGCATCGAGCAGTCGGCCAACAGCCTGATGTCAGTGCTGACCTATAATCT
>JAKJFO010000385.1 GCA_022704885.1 Candidatus Rifleibacteriota bacterium
CGACTCTCTGAGTTTTGGCTCAATTTCAGTCTCAATGTTTCAATCCACGCGCCCGCGGGGGGCGCGACATATGTTTAACCAAGCGATGGTGTTACTACCTGTTTCAATCCACGCGCCCGCGGGGGGCGCGACAGTAACTTTTTAACACTGCTATAAAAGGCATTGTTTCAATCCACGCGCCCGCGGGGGGCGCGACGTTGGCATGTATAGCCCGCTGACCCCTGTATTGTTTCAATCCACGCGCCCGCGGGGGGCGCGACAGAATTGCACTTGGAATACTGCCATTGCAAAAGTTTCAATCCACGCGCCCGCGGGGGGCGCGACCCGCCGATAAACAAAGAGCAGCTTTAAAGGGTGTTTCAATCCACGCGCCCGCGGGGGGCGCGACATTTCGGCTATTATTTTGGTAGTTACCTTAAAGTTTCAATCCACGCGCCCGCGGGGGGCGCGACCGTCTGAAACGCTCGGAGTTATCGAGTTTGCTGTTTCAATCCACGCGCCCGCGGGGGGCGCGACTCGCTGACTTCACCTTCTTCGATAGCTT
>JAKJFO010000386.1 GCA_022704885.1 Candidatus Rifleibacteriota bacterium
TGGAAACTTTTAAAGGATTCCTCTGGAGCTAACCGTTAGCCCCATTTTTTCTCTCAGATGGGTTAGCGAAGAGTTCTATTGCTATCTATGAAAGACTTAATCTCTTAATGGTTTAATTTTATCTTCAGACATGTTAACTTTTTGTAAGTATAGCGAATTCAACTCCTGCAAGTGTTTTTTTAAGCGGAGTTAGATGTTATGCGGTCGCGCCCCCCGCGGGCGCGTGGATTGAAACACTTTTAACCTCTGCGTCTGTTGCCACAATAGGTCGCGCCCCCCGCGGGCGCGTGGATTGAAACTGATATTGCAAGTTATCTGAAAAAGCCAACCGGTCGCGCCCCCCGCGGGCGCGTGGATTGAAACGCAAAGTATATTCTCCCGACATTGACTATAAACGTCGCGCCCCCCGCGGGCGCGTGGATTGAAACGATACGAGTTACCGCAATGAGGCTGAAAGAATGTCGCGCCCCCCGCGGGCGCGTGGATTGAAACGGTTGGCTTTTTCAGGTAACTTGCAATATCAGGTCGCGCCCCCCGCGGG
>JAKJFO010000387.1:0-284 GCA_022704885.1 Candidatus Rifleibacteriota bacterium
CTGATCTTTTAGTCGTCATGATTTCAGGGCATAGTGGCATTAAAGAAGCTGTTCAGGCAATGAAATCCGGTGCGTTTGATTTTCTGGAAAAACCGCTCAATCTGACACGTGTAAAATTAACAGTGCAGAATGCACTCAGCTATTCTACTTTACAGGAAGATTATAAGATTTTAAAAGAGTCTTTTAATGAACAATATCGTATTATCGGTAGTAGTCAGGCAATTCAGGAAGTGCTTCAATTGGCTCAGAAAGTGGCAAAAACCAACTCAAGAGTGCTAATCAGA
>JAKJFO010000387.1:294-540 GCA_022704885.1 Candidatus Rifleibacteriota bacterium
GCGAAAGCGGGTCTGGTAAGGAATTACTGGCTTATGCTATTCATAATCAGTCTCAGAGATCTAAAGGACCTTTTATTAAATTTAACTCTGCTGCAATTCCAAATGAGTTGGTCGAGAGTGAATTGTTTGGTTATGAAAAGGGTGCTTTTACCGGAGCTGTAAAATCTAAAAAAGGAAAATTGGAACTGGCAGATAAAGGAACTTTATTTTTAGATGAAATCGGAGATATGAACCTTTCGGCTCAGG
>JAKJFO010000388.1 GCA_022704885.1 Candidatus Rifleibacteriota bacterium
TGCCGAAACGCTAAAACAGCTGAACCCCGAAACCGCGCTTTTCCTGATTGCGTCCAAAACCTTTACGACTCAAGAAACCATGACCAACGCCCACAGCGCGCGCGAGTGGTTCCTGGCGCGTGCTGGCGACGAACGCCACATTGCCCGGCATTTTGCTGCCATGTCCACGAACACGGCGGCAGTGCGAGCTTTCGGCATCGATCCCGAAAATATGTTTGAATTTTGGGATTGGGTCGGGATGGATAACTTCGAGGCTCTCCTCCGCGGAGCTTCCGACGCGGATCTGCATTTTCGTACCGCGCCGCTCGGCCAAAACATCCCGGTCATCATGGCGCTGTTGGGCATTTGGTACAACAATTTCTTTGGCGCGCAGTCGCATGCCATCCTGCCGTACGAACAGTATCTGGAATACTTCCCGGCCTACTTTCAGCAGGGCGACATGGAAAGCAATGGCAAAGGCGTCAGCCGCGAAGGCGAAAGCCTGAATTACTCCACCGGTCCAATTATCTGGGGGCAGCCGGGCACCAATGGTCAGCAC
>JAKJFO010000389.1:0-250 GCA_022704885.1 Candidatus Rifleibacteriota bacterium
ATGCGAAAGTCAAGGCCATCTGAATTTTGTCGCTTGTATCGCACCAGGTTTTGCTGTTATTATGCGGTATTGGTGTGAGGCATCTGGAATGATAGATACTATATAAGAGCTCAATGAATAATTCTCATTCTGGGTCGGCTGCTCAGTCGGAATGCTTTTTCTCCAGCGATTCGCTTCGCTCACAAGCTTACGAAAAAGCAATCCCGTCTTCAGACCTCGCAATTTTGGATGAGCTTTTGTAAAAATGCTA
>JAKJFO010000389.1:266-538 GCA_022704885.1 Candidatus Rifleibacteriota bacterium
GTAGAACGAGATGGAAGTTAAGTGTTGTTCGTGTGCGCATCACTGGGAGGCGACCAGGCTCGATTCTTATATTCTCAGGTGCGGCTTTTGCGGAAACCTGACCTGCGAGCGCTGCGGGCGCCATGAGAGCGCGCGCATGCATGTCTGCCCGTCGTGTTACGAGCGCAAAGGCCTGGATCTTGAGGATATTTTCGTCAGTGCCTGCTCTGCCTGCGGCTGGGTCTGGCCGAGTGGTGCGGTTGGCTACGGTCTCTATGACAAGCGCAATGTCT
>JAKJFO010000038.1 GCA_022704885.1 Candidatus Rifleibacteriota bacterium
GGCTGTTGGTCTCAAACTTGGCGATGAAGCCAAAGTTGAAGTTCTGCACTATGAAGAAGTCGCCTATACCGGCCTCAAATACGGCATGGAAAAATACTTCCCGACCTGGAAGATACCCGAAACCGAACATGTCGTGCAGACTGGCGTGAAGAGTTTCAAAGAACTCTTCAACAAAGACCCCAAGGTCGACAAATGGACCTTCTCGACCAACGGTGTCACCATCAACGGCTATTACAAGATTCCGATCATCGGTTTCGGCCCGGGCAACGAAGTACATGCGCATGCCCCGAACGAAAAGACCCCGGTCGACGATCTGGTCAAGGCGGCTGCCTTCTACGCGCTCTACGCCTACTACATCTGAGTTGTGAATGCGAACCCGGTAAGCGTCTGAACTGACTACTTACCGGGTTTATTGCGAAAATAAAGCGAAAGGTATTACCAAATGAAAGAATTCAAGGCATTGTTGAAAGAGATCAGTGGCTACAAAACGAAAATGTTCGGCAAAGATCTGCTCCTGACCTGGGAAAAGACGACCGACGAACTCAAACAGATTCTGGCGATTGCCGACCTGCTCAAACTCATGCGCGAGAACAACATCTCGGCCCGGGTTTTTGACAGCGGCCTTGCGGTTTCGCTTTTCCGCGACAATTCGACACGCACCAGATTCTCTTTTGCTTCGGCCTGTAACCTGCTCGGTCTTGCTGTGCAGGACCTCGACGAAGGCAAATCGCAGATCGCCCACGGCGAAACCGTGCGCGAAACTGCCAACATGATCTCCTTCCTGTCTGAAGTAGTCGGCATTCGCGACGATATGTATCTCGGCGCCGGCAACACCTATATGCGCGAAGTCGGCGAAGCCCTCGACGACGGTTTCAAACAGAAAGTTCTGCCGCAGCGCCCGGCCGTGGTCAACCTGCAGTGCGACATTGACCACCCGACCCAGTCGATGGCCGATCTTGGCTGGCTCAAAGAACATTTTGGCGGCCTCGAAAACCTCAAGGGCAAAAAGATCGCCATGACCTGGGCCTATTCACCCAGCTACGGCAAGCCGCTTTCGGTTCCGCAGGGTATCATCGGCCTGATGACCCGCTTTGGTATGGATGTTCATCTCGCCCACCCGGAAGGCTACAACCTGATTCCCGATGTCATGAAGGTGGCTGAAAAGAATGCAAAAGCCAGTGGCGGCAAGTTCACTGCCGGCACCAGCATGGAAGAAGCTTTCAAGGGCGCTGATATCGTTTACCCGAAGAGCTGGGCTCCTTATTCTGTTATGGAAAAGCGCACCGTGCTTCTGCGCAAGAGCGACCACGACGGTCTCAAGGCTCTCGAAAAAGAATGTCTCGCCAACAACGCCAAGTTCAAGAACTGGGAATGCACCGAAAAGATGATGAAGCTCACCAATAAAGGCAAGGCACTTTACATGCACTGCCTGCCGGCTGACATCACCGACGTATCCTGCAAACAGGGCGAAGTCGCTGCTTCGGTGTTCGACCGCTACCGCATTGAAACCTATAAAGAAGCCGGCTACAAGCCCTACATGATCGCTGCCATGATTCTGACCAGCAGATTCGCCAACGTTCCCGAAATGCTCGAAAAGCTCATCGAGAAAGACCGCAAAAGAATCAAAGTCTGATCTGTTAAGACAGATTCGATTCTGTAGAAGCTGATTCAAAACCAGGCAGCCCGGTGTCAGCACCGGGCTGCTTTTTTATGCGCAGCCATCTTCTCTGCCATTCTGCGCATGGAGTGACGGAGTCATTCTGCGCGTCTCGCGCAGTATGACGAGCAAAATCGATTGCGATTACGATGACGATCACGATCACGAGAATGAATTGACTTATGCTGGTAATAACGTATAATGCAGCTGTGTACGAAGTTTTGATGTCAGAAATACCGGAGATAATTTGATGAAGATGCGATCGTTTGTTTATATGATCATCGCGGCGCTGTTGCTTTGCCCGAATTTGGCCGCATGGGCCGAACAGGATGAGCTTACTCAGGAACAGCTCAAAGAAATGCAGTTGCAGCCGTCAGGCCCGGTTCTAGAATTCCTTGAAAAAGAAAACAAAGAGCTTGGCGAAAAGATTCAGGCCAAAATTGGCGATGGCTCTCTCGACCCCAGCAATCAGGAAAACATGCTGAAAGCGCTTGGCGGCGAGGCCAAGGGCATTCTCGAGCGCGCTATCGAACTGCGCAAGACCATCAAAGAACCTGGTCAGCGCCTGATTCTCGATATGGAAATGGTAACCCTCGGCTCACAATCCGGTTTGATGCAGGAAGTCATTGCAATCATTGCCAACTGGAAGGGTGATATGCGTGAAGCTATGATTATCACCGCCGCTCAGCGTTTTCAGATGATGAAGGTTGCAATGAGCGAAGATTTCGACGCTCTGCTTAAAGAACTGCAGTCTTCAAAAGATCCACAGATCGTCGAAGCTGCCGGTCGTATGCTCAACCCGTTCTTCAGGAGCCCGGAAGGCAAGCCTTTCCCGGAATTTCCCGCCGGCAAGAAGACGATCGACGGTCAGGATCTCAATCTTGCCAGATTCAAGGGCAAAGTGCTGCTGGTAGATTTCTGGGCAACCTGGTGCCCGCCCTGCCGCGCCGAAGTCGGCCCGCTGGTCAGTGTTTACAACAAATACAAAGACAAGGGCTTCGAAATTGTCGGTATTTCGTTCGATAAAGAACGTGCCGACTTTGACGCTTTTGTCAAAGAGAACAAGATGGACTGGCCGCATTACTTCGACGGTAAACACTGGGAAAACGAAGTCGGCCCGACCTATGGTATTCAGTCGATTCCGACCATGTATCTGCTCGATGGCGAAGGCAAGGTAATTACAACCGACCTGCGCGACGGCAAACTCGAAAAAGAGCTCGAAAAGATTCTTAAATAAGGCATCTGTCAAAAAAAGGCTCCGGGTTAATCTCCGGAGCCTTTTTATTATACTGTCGAAATTACCTGCCTGATCGCTTCCTGCAGGGTTTTGCTGTTATATGGTTTGCAAATGAATGCCTGTGGCTGTTCGGGATGTTCTCCACGCATGACGATGCTCTTATCGTAGCCACTGGCCATAATTGCCGGAATATCCGGGCTGATTTTGCGTAGTTCTGTCAACGTCTGCCAGCCATCGAGGCCTGGCATGACCAGATCGCAGATCACCAGATCAATCTGCTGTCTGAGTGCCTTGAAGATCTCGATTGCATGGGTTCCATCTGTCGCTTCGATTACTTTGTAATCAAAATTTTCGAGAAGGCTGCGGGTGATAAAGCGCACCATCTCTTCATCTTCAACGACCAGAATCGTTTTGACCCGCAAAATTCTGCCAGACCTGATGGCGGGTGTAACCGTTTCCACCGTTGTTGCAGCATTTGAAGGAAAATAAAAGCTGAAGCAGCTGCCATGATCAGGCACACTGTGCAAACTTATGCCGCCGCCGATTCCACGCATGAAACCGAGGGAGTTGGGAAGCCCCAGTCCCCGGCCAAGCCCTTTGGTCGAGAAGAATGGGTCGAACACCTTGCTGATTTCGTCTTCGGGTATCCCGCGGCCATGGTCGAGAATTCTCAGGCAGACATAGGTGCTGTCGGGTAACGGCGTCCAGTCGATGGGAAAACGATGTTCGGACGGTATCGCATCTGAGGCGACTTTGCCGATATCGAGCACTATGGTGTCTGATCTGTCAGCAGAAGCTTCTGAGGCATTGAAGATTGCACTTCTGATGATCTGCAGCAGCTGGTCACGATTAATTCGGATCAACGCATCGCTGATCGAGGTATGCAGCTCCAGTCGATGCCTGGCCGGCAGATGTTGACTGAGTGATTCGATTTGCGTGCGGCAGATCAACGTCAGATCAATAGTGTGAATCTCAGCCTGATATTGGCCGAGATAGGTAAGCATCATCGAACTCATTTCAGATGCCTTGCGAGTGGCGCGCATGGCATCGTTGACGCTCTTTTTGCATTTCTCATCGAGTGGTCGGTTAATGCCGAGCAGTTCGAGATTGCCAAGCACTACCTGCAGCTGGTTGTTAAAATGATGAGCGATTGCAGAAGCCATGCGACCAAGGCTGTCAGCTTTGAGATTCTGCTGTTTTTGTGTCTCGATCTGACGTTTCTGTTGTTCTAATTCTTTGCGCTCGCTGACATCGCGGGTAATTCCGATGATTTCGGCATGGCCCGTCTCTTTGTTGATAACCCAGTTCTGAGTCATTTCAGTATGGATCAGACGGCCATCTTTGCCGAGCTGATCAAGCTCGTCAATATAGCGGGTTTGCAGGTTGTTGCGCAGATTGGCCAGTCGTTTCGGCAGGTAGTCGTTAACGATTTTCAGCGATTCCGGTGGCAGATGAACCTTTATTTCGAGTTGCATCAATTCTTCGGGTGTGAAGCCAAAAATTCTGGTGAGAGTCGGGCTGATGTATCGGTATTTTCTTGTTTCGACGTCAAAAACCCAGATGATATCATTGATATTTTCGCTGAGAAACCTGTAACGCTCATCACTTGCGCGAATCATTGTATCGGTTATCCGTTTCAGCAATGAGTTTGAAAAGATCTCGCCAACTACCTTCAAAAGCGTGATTTCTTCGGAGTTCCAGGTGCGGTAGCTGTGGACGCAGTCATAGCCGAAGAGCCCGATGAATTTTCCCTGCGTCAGCATGGGCATGAGCAGAATCGACCTGACGCTATCTTCGATAAGCAGTTTTTTGAACTCTGCCATGCTCTCAGGCATTTTGGTGACGTCGCTGAAATGAAGATAGTCATTCGATTTGCTGATAAAATCTTTCACACCCGGCAGATTTGCGAGAGGATAATTTTGATATTTGGGAATCAGCGTTTGAACATTTGCTGCGCACCATTCATGTGTATTGGTGATAGTTCGGCCATCCGTAGAAACCTGGAAAACATAACCGCGATCGGCTTCGAAGAATCGTGTGGTCAGTTCGAGGGCATTGGTGATGATCTTGTCAATTTTATCGACAGGAGCATTGACCAGACCCTGGGCTATGCTCGAGAGCATTTTTTCGAACTGCAGCTGGTAGCGCAGGCGGTCCTGGGTGACTCTGTTTTCGCTGATATCTTCGACGATCGCTATGCCACCGATTACTTTCGAATCTGCGCCGTATATCGGAGTTGTGATCATTTTCAGCGGTGTCACCTTATCGGAGGTAACCGATCGATAGTAGTCTTCATAATAACCGGACCGGCCATTTACAGCATCGGCCAGTGCCTGTTTAGCCTGTTCGTCGGCAATGTCGAACAGGCTAAGGCCTGCCACCTTCTCAGCGGTAGTTCCGAATATTGTCAGAAACTTGGCATTGTAATCTTTTAGATAGCCATCAGAATCATACTGCATAATAGCTACCGGGGCGTTTTCGAGAATGAATCTGTATTTTTCTGAAGTTTCATGTTGCCGGGTCGCCAGTGCCTGCAGGGGCCATGGTTCGATGCTGGTATCGGCGCATCGTATCAGCTGCGAACCGTGCAGGTGACAGACCAGCGGTATGCCGTCTCTGAGGCAGTAAACTGCGGTCAGTTGACAATTCTGGTTGTCAAAAGCCACACCCTCGGCAGTTTCTCCTTTGACGCTGAAGTTTCCCCAGACCACCGCGCAGATATCATTCAGTCTCTCGACTTTGAAGGAATGTTCTGAAATTGTTATTTCGCAGGGAATCTTTTCTATGTCTGATTGCAGGCTGGTGAGCAGAGCGTCTAGATTGGTCCAGAATTCGCCGGGTGCCGATCCTATGGCTGTGATATCCGGACTCAGATACTTTTTCAGCCTCTCAAGATTGCGTTTGCATGTGTATTCATGCAGCACTGTCATATGAAGCTCAAGAATAGCCTGTTCAGAAGGCATTTTTACGTGCTTTACTGAATCGCTCTCACTATGTTCTTTTGTCGGTTTTTCTGCCATGGTTATAACAAAACCCGCCCGGCTGGTTCAGCGCGGGCGGGCATGTTTCGGTTTAGAATCTTTCCCAGAGGGAATTTGCGAGCTCCCGCGATTTAGCGCAGAGTTCTTCTTCTTCGCCGTCTTCGAGGAAGGTAAGTACACCGTCATCCATCAGGGTTTTTCCCTGGCAGATGGTAGTCTGCACCCTGCTGAACGGCAGGCCGAAGGTCAGGTGACCAAAGGTGTTGGCTGCGGTAAGCGGGGTAGGGGGCACGTAATCCCAGACGACGAGGTCAGGAGCAGCGCCTTCTTCGATAGCACCAATTTTCTTTTTGAACAGTTTGCTGGCAAGACGCGGGCCGTTGACGGCGAACATGCGCCAGGCTTCGCCATAAATCTTGCGCGGATCACCGGCCTGATGCTTATGCAACATATTGGCAACGACGAGGTCTTCGAGTGGCGAAGCCGACATGCCATCTGTGCCAAAGCTGACGTTGATTTTTTCTTCCATCATTTTTTCGAGCGGTGAGCAGCCGACAGCGTTGTTCATATTCGAGCGTGGGTTGTGAATGACATTGGTTTTGGTCAGACCGAGGGTCTGAATGTCAGGAGTATCGCAGTGAACGCCGTGAACGAAAATGCTGTCGGGGCCGGTCAGTTTGAACCGGTGCAGGCGATCGACGACCGAGCGATAACCGCGATTGACGGCATCGACATTGTCAGCTTTGTCTTCGGCAACATGGATGTGAACGCCGGTCTGCAGGGCCTTCATGAGTTCAGCGGCGCGTTCGAGGCTGGTGTCAGAGAGGGTGAAGCTGGCGTGCAGACCGATCATGGCATGAATATCAGACTCGCTTTCGAGCTTGAGGCCTCTGATAAAATTGGCGTTTTCGGTGAAGCCTTCATCGCACTTCTGAAAGCCGTCGCGGTCGGAAATTTCATAGCACAGGCTGCCGCGCAGGCCGCATTTGCGGAAAACGTCGCGTAATACCGATAGCGAACCGGTAATGCAGTTCGGGCTGGCGTGATGGTCGATCAGAGTGGTAACGCCGTTGCGCACTGCATCGAGCAATGGAATCAGGGCGGTGAGATAAAGGTCTTCTTTGGTCAAGGCCTTGTCGAGGCGCCACCAGAGACGTTCAAGAATTTCGACGAAGTTGGTTGGCGAGGCGTCTTTTAAGGCGATGCCGCGGGCAAAAGTCGAATAAAGGTGCATGTGGGTGTTGACGATGCCAGGCATCAGCACGCGCCCCTTGACGCTTTTCAATTTGGCTTTCGGGTATCTCTGCCTGATTTCGTCGGTGGTGCCGATAGCATGTATCTTTTTTTCGTCAAAAGCAACCGCTCCGTTTTCGATGACTCTGTGGTTTTCTCCTAGCGTTACAACAGTAGCGTTACCGATAATCTTCATCTTCTATCAACCTCTTTCTGAATAATGAATTGATTATAAATCAGTTTGTACCTGTATACAATGAGATTACTTCGCTTCGCTCGCAATGACTTGATACCGTCATTGCGAAGGGCGAAGCCCTGAAGCAATCTCCCGGTCGTCGAACTATTTCCTGCATACATTATTGCTTAACATTCAGCCGTTGTAGATCTGTCGGCTGCGCTCGTTCTGGCGTCTGATCAGATCTTTCAGTTCAGCATCGCCGAACCTTGTGAAGCGGCCTTTTTCGATGAGGGTTTCGCCGTGAACGATGCTGAGATCAACTGTGTCGACGGCACAGAATACCAGCGCAGCAAGCGGGTCAGTAGAACTGCCAGCCTGACGTAGACTGTCGAGTCTGAAGCCGACGAGGTCTGCTTCGTAGCCCTTTTCGAGCATACCGATATCATCGCGACCCAGCACTTTGGCGCCGCCAAGAGTAGCAACCTTTAATGCCTCACGAGCTGTGATGCAATCAGCGGTTTTAAGCACGCGCTGCAGCAGCATACAGTTACGCACTTCGAGCATCATGTTCGAGCAGTCGTTGCTGGCACTGCCGTCTACTGCCAGACTCACCGGCACATCGGCCTTGAGCATCTCGACGATTGGTGCGATACCAGAAGCCAGGCGCATATTGCTGGTTGGGCAGTGGGCGACGCCACCCTGCGCTTTGCCCATGGCGACAACTTCTTCGGGAGACATGTGTACGCAATGTGCATAGAAAGAATTTTCGTCCATCCAACCGAGGTCTTCCATCAGTTTGAAGGGGCGCATACCGAATTCCTTGATGCAGAATTCCTCTTCGTCTTTCGTCTCGGCAAGATGTGTGTGAGCCTTGAGTCCCTTGCTGGTAGCGTATTTTTTAGCCTCGATCATCAATTCGCGGGTAACTGAAAAAGGAGAGCATGGAGCCACGATGATTCTCGTCATGCCGCCGCGCTGCGCTTCATGAACCTTGCTGACGAGTTCGTCGGTCTCTTTCATGATGACATCTTCGGTTTGCACGACGGTGTCAGGTGGCAGGCCGCCGTCTTTTTTCGAGCGCGACATGCTGCCACGGCAGAGATGAAAGCGCATGCCGGTTTTGCGCGCGGCTTCGACCTGTCGGTAATAAAGGTCAGACTTGCCGTCAGGAACCAGATAAGAATGGTCGACAGCTGTGGTGCAGCCGCTCTGCAGCAGTTCAAGGGTTGCTATGGTCGTGGCAAGGCCGAAATCTTCAGGGGTTATACGTGCCCACAGCGGGTAGAGTCTGACGAGCCAGGTAAAAAGCTTGGCATCCTGCACCTTTGGAAAATTGCGGGTCAGAGTCTGATAAAAGTGATGATGAGTATTTACCAGACCTGGAATGATGATAAGTTCAGACGCATCGATGTTGCGGGCATCAGCAGCCATTGGTGCCAGCTGCGCGGCATCACCGACAGCTGTAATCTGCGAATTTTCGATCAGCAGTGATACGTTTTCTTTTACTTCGGAGTCGCCTCCGGCCCAGAAAAATCTGGCGTTCTTAACGAAGGTTTTCATACCTGCTCCTTGATGATTTTTTTTATATTACTACAGTCTGCCGGCCGGTCGCATCATTTTTGTCAGCCGACAGGGATCAGCCACCAAAGGGCTTTCCACAGGTGGTACAATAGTATTCTTTTATTGCATTAGCTGCGTTGCAGTGCGGACAAGTCTTTTGCGGGCCGCTGATCGGCGCCCGGGCCGGTGGTTTTGGCTTGATCCCAAGGTCTGGAAAGGGTGGAGGAGGATTGTCTTCGGCAGCATCATTGCCGATGCTTTCGTAGTCCGGCATGCCACCAGGTGCTGTGTTGCCAATATTTTCGTAATCGGGAAAGCCTCCGGGCGTAGTGCTGCCAATGTTTTCGTAGTCTGGCATGCCGCCCTGTCCGGCATTTCCGATGTTTCCATAGTCTGGTAATCCACCGGGGTTGTCGTTGCCGATGTTTTCGTAATCAGGCATGCCGCTGGGGGTATCGTTGCCGATGCTTGCATAATCAGGCATGGATGCTGAACTTGCACTTGAAGGCCGTGCTGTTTTTGTGCCTGATTTACGCGGCTGGCCAGAGAAGGCAGATTCTGCCGGAAAGCGCGCTGCCGCAGTTTCCCGCCATTTTTCGGCTTCCTGCGCGTTGTCGAGGCGGTGACAGGTTTCGATGATCGCTTCGTAGTAAGCTGGACCCTCTGGAGCGATTTTAATGGCCCTGTCGAAAATCTTGAGTGACTGCTGTGAAAATACCTGCCGTTTGATATACAGATCGGCGAGGTAAACTACTGCTTCGCTGTCGGTCGGATTTATCGAAATTGCCTTGAGAATGAAGTCCTGCGCCATTTTGTGGTCAGCCTGCTGTTTCATGTAGGCGTTGGCGAGATAGTTGATGACATCTTTGCGGGCTTCGTCGATCTTAAGCAGGCCCTGGATGTGTTCGAGGCCGGTCGGCGTCGTGTCTTCGAGCAGCAGACAGGCTTCGCCGGCAATTCGTTTTGCGTTGGGATTGCGGCTGTCTTTTTTGAGTAAAGCCGAGACCAGTTCATAGGCGCGTTGCGTATTGCCGGTGCGCAACAGGGCTTCGGCCAGCATGACCGCCACCTGCTTCGGGTTGGGCGTGTCTTCGCGGTCGTAGCGCTCCTGCAGGAACGCAAGGTTGGCTTCGTATTCTCCGCTCTCCTTGATTCGCTCGATTTTTTTGAGGATGCTTGAGGTTTTCCAGCTGGCCAGCACTTCTTTGCCGGTTTTGATCGCAGGAAACAGCATGGCCAGAAGTAAAATATAGATGCCCAGCTGGAACTTGTAGAGGTAGATCCAGAACAGGGTCATCGTGACATCTGATCTGAAGCCAGATTTAAGCTTGCCGAAGTTTTCGAGCGCAAGTGCGTTATCGCCCTGCTTATATGCCACCATGGCTTTAACATAATGATAAATATCTTTGTGCTCTTCGTCTGTTTCGATATGACGCAGTGTTTCTTTGGCTTCGTCGTATTTTTCGAGGCGCAGACAGACTTCGGCATGCAATGGTGCAACGGTCTTACGGTGTTCTTCGTAGTCGGCCAGCAGCTTTTTGCCTGCGGTGTAGGCTTCTTCGAATTTGTTAACCTTGAAATCGTTATCAAAAGCGGCAAAACTTACGAGAAAGCTGTCCTGTCGGGCTTTGGTCTGCGCAGATTTTTCGCGCAGCATGGCTATTTTCTCAGGAATTTCCTTGTCGTCGGGTCTTAATTTGAGTGCATTCTCATAGTCGTTGATAGCAATGTCAAAGCTGCCACGCTTTTCCTTTTCAATTGCTTCCTTGATAAAATTGTCGAACTGACGGTTCAACTCTATCTGCTTTTTCTTTTCCTCGATCTGGGCTGCATTCTTTCTGGCCTGCTCGGCGCGATCTTTTTCGACCTGTGCTGAGATTTTCTTCAACCTGGTGGCCACTGTCTCTTCTTCAGGGTATGCAGTTGCCAGTTCCTGCAGGCTTTCGTGAGCTGCTTCGAATTTGCCTGACCTGATCAGGTCGTCAGCCTTGGCGAGAGATTGCTTCAGGTTGGCTTCGCGCTCGATCTTCTCACGTTTTTCTGAGATTTCGCCAACTTTGGCTCCTGGCATCTTTTCGGCATTGCTCAGCAGTTCAAGGGCTTTGCCGTAATTGCCTTCGCTGTAAAATTTCTCGGCTTCGTCGAGAACTTTCTGGCGTTCCTGCTCTGACCGGTTGCGGATCTCTCGACGCATGGCAAACAATTCGTCGTTGGCATGCCTGATTCTGCCTGCAGTATTCAGGAACTTTTCAGCGTTGACAAAATCGTTCTCGCGGTAATATGCCCTGCCGACAATTACCAGGGCAGCTTGCAGGCTCTTGTCGTCAGCCTGTTCAAGCGCCGTGTTATTGCCCTTGACGATCAGGTCGCCTTCCTGCTTTATTTTGTCGAATTCATTGTTTTTCCACCAGTTTTCGAGAAGCGTCAGCCAGATTTTGGTGCCACCGGGGTAGGCATGGCAGGCTTTAAGCAGATACTCATTCATCTCAGTGGGCTTGCCGGCATTCTGGGCGTCTTTGGCCATGTTGATGTACAGTGCCCCAAGCGCTTTCTGAATATCGAGTTCCTGGTTGTTCAGCTGATGGGCTTTGATCAGAAAGCTTTCGGCCTCGAGCGGTTTTTTCTGGCGAAGTAATACAGTTCCGGCAAGATAAAAGGGTTCCCAGTTGTCGGGTTCGAGCTGGGTCGCCTGCCTGAGCAGTGCCATTGCCTGATCGTACTGGAACAGCGCTATATGGTCACGCGCCTTTTTGGTGACTGAATCAGTGGCACCCTGTGCCAGTAACAATACTGTCAGGCTGCAGAACAATGCTACGACGGCAACATGTCGGAAGAAAGTATGTTTTTTCATTTTTGAACCGTTATTCAGCCATATAGAATAACTTTTTCTGACTGAATAAGTAAATAAAAATTTGAACCTTGCACCAATCTTATGTTAAATTACACCGTCGCAAATTTCCCCTCCGGCAAATAATCATTGACTTGCCATCATTGCTTGAATATAATACGTGTCTACTTTGGTCGACCTCAGCAAGGGAGTTTCTGTAAATGAAGAGTAAACATAGTGTCAAAATCATTGTAGTATTAGCAGTATTACTGTTCTCTCTGTTCTATACGCTGCCTTCTACAAAAATTTGGGAAAACGCATTCGGCATCATTTCGCCGGCCGAGCAACATGCGGTTCCACAGCGTCTGCTGGAATTCACCGCCGGTGAAGATGGCGCGTCAACACTGATCAAGTTTCAGGTTGACCGCATGGCCGAGATTTTCAATCTTGCCAAGAACCCGGCGCGTCCCGATGACGTTCTCAACAATGTAGTTGACACTGCCAGAAAAGCCTTTGTCGAAATGGGCGTAGAGGCCCGTGTCTTCAACCCCGATTATGAAAAGGGTGTTGTTTCGCTCAGAGTGGCAGGCAAGACTACTGCAGAAGCACAGGCTCTTCTTGGTGCTGCCAGGCTCTATTCGAAGCTCCCACTTGCAATCACAGCTCTTTTCCCGAGATCGAGAATTACTCTTGGTCTCGACCTCAAGGGCGGTATCGATCTGGTTTACCAGGTTGACCTCAACTCGATCCAGGAAAACGACAGCATTACCGATGCCGTCAGTCGCTCGGTCGAAATTATCAGAAACCGCATCGACATGTTCGGTATCGCCGAACCCAGTATCAAGGCCCAGGATGGCAACCGCATCAGAATTCAGCTGCCCGGCGTTAAAGACCCGGAAAGAGTGAAGCAGCTGATTCAGAACACTGCCATGCTGCAGTTTCACATGGTTAAAGACCAGGCTCTGACCGCCGCTCAGCTGGAGCCGATCAGCCCCGACGGTGAAATCGTGCTGATGCAGCCAGGCACTCCGCGCCAGCAGGCAATGTGGTTCAAACTGGTGCGCCGCCCCGAAGTCACCGGCCGCGATCTCAAATTCGCCAAGGTCTCTTTTGATGAGATGGGCGCACCGATCGTTCACCTTGAATTCAACGCCGAAGGCGCTGCCAAGTTTGCACAGGTTACCGGTTCGCACATTGGCGAACAGCTGGCCATCGTTCTTGACAACAAGGTTCACAGCGCTCCTGTAATTCAGTCTCGCATTACCGGCGGCATGGCTCAGATTACCGGCCGCTTCTCTCTCGAAGAAGCTCAGAACCTCGCTATCGTACTGCGGGCCGGCGCACTCCCTGCCAGCCTGATCGCTCTCGAGAGCAGAGTTGTAGGCCCGACCCTCGGTCAGGAATCGATCAAAGCCGGCTGGAGCGCTGGCGTAATCGGCGCGCTTCTGGTTCTGCTGTTCATGATGTTTTTCTACAAGTTTTGCGGCTTTCTTGCTGATCTTGCCGTGCTTTTCAATACACTGATCATTTTTGGTGTTCTCGTATTCTTCGGTGGAACGCTGACTCTGCCTGGTATTGCCGGTCTCATTCTGACGCTCGGCTTCGCTGTCGATGCCAACGTTATCATCTTTGAACGTATCAAGGAAGAATTCCGTTCCGGCAAAACGGTTCGAGCTTCGATCAATGCCGGTTTTGACCGGGCTTTCTCATGTATCATCGACTCGAACGTCACTACTCTGCTTACTGTCGCGATTCTCTACATATTCGGTTCGGGCCCCATCCGCGGCTTTGCTACCACCCTGGGTATAGGACTCGTCGCCAACGTCTTCACTGCCATCATCTGCGTTAAACTGGCTCTTGACCTCTATTACAGCGGCGACCGTGCCAAGACTCTCAGCATTTAATCAAGGAAGGGTATAAAGATATGAATTTTCAGTTCATGAAAAACAGATATACATTTTTTGGGCTCTCGATCACGCTGGTCGTGATTTCTATTTTGCTGCTGGTGGTCAAGGGGCTCAATTACGGCATCGACTTCAAGGGCGGCAGCATTCTGCATGTGCGCTTCATCGATGAATCGAACGAAAGCAAGATAAGAGACCACTTCAGACAGATCGCCAAAGACCGCAACCTTTATTTTACCGCCGACCAGATCGTCGTTCAGTCGGTAACCGGTGGTCAGAATCGCGAATTCATCATTCAGTATCCGGCGGCCCCAATGGATTCAGCCCAGAATGCTGAAGTTCACGATTACATTCTCGGCGATCTCAAACGCCTTGCACCATTTTCAGATGAGGCTCTCGAAGTTTCGAACGTCGGCCCCACCATCGGCGACGAACTCAAAAAGCAGGGGCTGCAGGCCGCCGTTCTCTCGGTTGTTGGCATTCTGCTTTATCTGGCTTACCGCTTCGAATTTCAGTCAGCAACCGGTGCGACCATCGCTCTCGTGCATGACCTCATCATCGTTCTCGGTGCAATTTCTCTCATTGGCCTTGAATTCGATGTTACCGTGCTGGCAGCGATTCTCACACTGCTCGGTTACTCGGTCAACGACTCGATCGTCATTCTCGACCGCATTCGCGAGAACCGCAAGATCACCAAGGAAACCAGTTTTGCCGCGGTAATCGACTCTTCGATCAATCAGACTCTCGGCCGAACATTGAATACCTCTATTACTACTCTGCTCGCACTGTTCTCGCTTCTGTTACTTGGTGGTATCTCAATCAAAGGTTTTGCAATGACTCTTACCATCGGTTGTATCGTCGGAACCTACTCTTCGATCTTTATCGCCAGCCCGGTTCTTTTTGAAATGACCGGCGACAAACTCGGCAGAGCCAAGCAGTAAGCCGTTTACAGAACTTTGCAGGCGCCCGTTTTCGGGCGCTTTTTTCTTGGAGGCAAAAATGAAAGCAGTTATACAGAGAGTCAAAAGCGCCTGTTTGAGCGTCGAAGGGAAACTTGTCTCGGAAATCGGCGACGGTCTGGTCTGTTATCTCGGCGTCGGCAGGGGAGACAGCGAGGATGATCTGCGCTGGCTGGTCAAAAAGACAGCTGGATTGCGCATTTTTGCTGATGCCGAGGGCAAAATGAATCTTTCGTTGCTCGACTGTGGATTCGCAGCACTCGTGGTTTCGCAGTTCACTCTTTATGGCAACGTAAAAAAGGGGTTCAGGCCGAGCTTCATCGACGCCGAAGAACCTGAGGCGGCCCGCCTGATGTATGAACGATTCTGTCGTGAGCTTGCCAATGCCGGTGTAAAGAAGGTGGCTACAGGCATATTTGCTGCTGATATGTTGATAGAACAGCAGAACAACGGCCCGGTAACCATTCTGCTCGACTCAAAGCAGCCCTGACCGTTAAGATCAGGCGCCTGGAAACAGCTTTTTTTTGAGCTTGAGCAGATGTTTGAATCTGTTGTTTTCTTCAGGTATCTCACCGCTCTCGTTCAGATCGATCCTGAGATTTTTCTCGACCTTATTGAACACATCCGGGTCGATGAAAATATAGCCGGGATTGGCCTTGTACGTCAGCGCCAGCTCAAGCAGAAAGTCGCGGTCGAATTCTTCGAGTCCCTTCTGAAGCCGCACAGTATCGATAAATTCCATATCCTTGGCCGGAATCGACTCGAACGGGTTGGCTGACGACTGACGACTCTTGATGAAAAAAAAGAAAATGACCATGGCGCTGACTGGCAGGATGAACAGGAGGATGATTTCAGCCTCATAATCACCCTGGCTGAAAAAATCGCTGATACTGCGCAACAGTTCGCGGCCACTCATTTTCATTATAGCACCTTGAAGCTGAGTTCAGTCACCAGCTTGCGAATCTTGGCAGAAGTATCCTTGCGCAGAGCGGGAAGATACTGTGAGAGCATCTGCGGGTTGATGCGGCTGATTGCTTTGACGGCGTTGAAACGCAGCAGTTCGTCGCGATCGTTGAGAAATGGAAAAATGTAGTTGAGAAAGTTTGCGTCACCGATTTCACCCATGGCCCAGAGCGCACTGGCGCGCATGTTCTTATCTTTGTGTGTCAGCATTTTCTGCAGGACTGGGATCAGGTTGAAGTTCCCGATTTTGCGTATGCCAACGATGGCATTGGCGCGAATGCGGTTATTCGAATCATCGAGAAACGGCAGAAGAACCTGTATTGCCTGGCGATCTCCCAGCGAAGCGATGGCTTCTATGGTATTGGCTCTTACGCGAGGGTCGGGGTCATTGAAGAAGCCAATCAACTGCTTGATCAGCTGCGGATCACCCATGACCCCGAGGGTCTTGACCACAGCTGCCCGCACCAGCTTAGATGGGTCTTTCATCGCTGCCAGCAGAGCGTCTTTGCCTTTTTCGTCGAGCTGAATGTTTTCGAGCAACAGGGCTGCCTGTAAACGGGTCTGTGGGTCAAGTGATGAAAGATCTTGCACGATCTGGTCAGAGAAGCCCTGATCGAGCTTCTGAATGACTTTTGCCGCGAGTTTGCGGGTTTCGGGCTTGAGGTTGTTGAAATTGGCTTTGAAACGTTCTTTGCTGAGCTGCGCAATATGTTCGAGGGCGAAGCCCCGCAGCTTTTCGTTGTTGCTGTTGATGAATCGCACCAGCAGAGGAGCGAGCTGGCTGGCTGACAAAATAGTTTTGAGATGCTGCAGTGCGTTGAGAGCGACTCTATCTTCAGGGTCTGCGAGGGCTTCGACGGCAAAGTTTTTGAATTGGGCGAAGTGTTGCAGACTCATACAATTGAGAGCGGCCATACGCACTTCTGGGGAAGGGTCTTTGCTCGAGTTTTTAAGAAGCTCGGTAAGGCCGTTGATCTTGCATTCGCTGGCAAACTCGATCGCGGCGACGCGAACGCCGACATCGCTGTCCTTGAGAAACTTTTCTATTGAGATATTACGATTACGCGCTACCAGATTGCGTTTGAAAAGCTCGCGATCTTCTTTGTCGGCTATTATGGCCAGCAGCTTGAGCACTATTCGCCAGAGATTGTCATCGACGTTGCCCTGAAGTGCTGTCAGCAGTAGTGAACCAAAAGAAGGATCGCTGCTGATAAGCCATTCAAACAGATTGAACTGTTCTTCAAAAGGCCATTCTTTTAAAAACAGATAGGTCTCATGGAAATTTTTCTGAAACAATTCTCTTATAAACGGCCTGACCAGAGCGTGTCGATTGTTGGCGACGGCGTAAAAAAGACGGCGGGCCAGTTTACGCTGCTCGTCCTGCAGCTGCTTGTCGCGCATCATGCTCAAAATCGTTTTTTCCCAGGAGTCGTAAAGACTCGCCAGAGTAATGCGGTTTGGCTCATTCTTGTCGTTCATGCGTTCGAACGTTTTTTTGATAAGCTGAGTAAGGGCATTCACCGCCAGGGTTCTGAGCTCAGAGGCACCGTCACGCAACAGATCGAGAACCTTCTCGAAGCAATAAGGATCGATTTGTTTGAGAAGCTCGGGGATGACGCGATAGCGGTATCTGGTGTCGGCAATATTGGCGACAAAGGTCAGAATCTCACTTCTTGCCTTGCTGAATTGCGGAATCAACAGGCGGTCGCAGAGCTCGGAGATTCCTTCGAAAGAGCCCTGAACCAGTCTTTCGTTGAAGTATGGCAGCAGCTCGGCAATCGAATATTCAGTAAATATTTCGAGCATTTTGTCTTTGCGAGCCTGAGATGCTTTGCCGTAAAAATCAAGATAGAGCGGGATAAAATCGAGTCGGGTGAATCTGGTCAGGGTGTCGAAGTAAAAATCTTTTATCTTGAGATCCGGGTGCGAAAAATTGGCTTTGATGTCGCTGAACAGATCAAGATCTTCGAGAATTCCGACAATTTCGAAATACAACGGCGAGTTGCGATCCTGGGGCAACGCTCTGATCAGGGCACCCAGAGCCTCTTTGCCAAATTCAGCGGTGATGGCAGTCTGTACCTTCTGACGGATTCCGGGGTCGGGGTCGCTCAGGCAAGAAATCATTACGTCAAGGCTTTCCTGAGTGCCGAGTGCCGAAAGAGCCTGCAGTGCGCTTTCGCGCAGCTGTGAATCGGTGCCTTTGAGAAGGGCCCGGAATACTGGCATGGCTTCTTCGATCTGGCGCTTGCCGGCGATATCGATAAGCGGCAGTATCAGGTCGCGTGAGCTTTCGTTAAACGATTCGAGTGCGGCCAGGACCATCTGATCGGTTTTTTCGTCTTCATGATCCAGTAGCTCATGAAAAGCGGCTTCACGCACCTTCGGGTCGGTGCTTTCCAGTTCTTTGAACAGGATTTCAGGGTCTCGATTTGAATTTCCAAATGGCCAGATCATTGTTGTGGTGGCGGAGTCGGCTTGGCCGAAAGCACGGCCATGACCTCCTTCCTCACATTCTCGTCAGGGTCGAAACGAAGCGGTCTGATATAAGGCGCCAGCAGCATCGGGTTGGTGATTTTGCCGAGCGCTTTGATGACATTTCGTCGGACATCGGGTTCTGGGTCGCGAATAGACTGAATCAGTATCGGAAAGAACCTGGTGTCTCTGAGTTCGCCGAGTGCGAAGGCGGCTGAAGCTCGCATCCAGCGGTCAGGGTGGCGAAGCATTTCGATTACTGCTTCATAAATCTGGTAATAGCCAAGCTTCCATAGAGTAATGATTGTATTGGCGCGAACACGGTTGTGATCGTCGTGCAGCAGTGGAAGAATTTCTTCGACGAGCGACAGGTCGCCGACGACTCCCATGGCTTCGACGGCGTTGGCGCGCACGCGGTCATCCTGATCTTTGAGGAAGCCGACCAGCATGCCTGAAACTGATGGGCCGCCGATCTTACCGAGACCCATGATGACGACCGCGCGAACGTGCGGGTCGGGGTCCTGGATGGCGACGATCAGGTGGGTTTTGAGTTCGGGTGGAATGAAGTCACAGAGAACCTCGAGAATCTTGGCCGAGAGAACACGGGTGCGCTGATCAGAAGCCGAGAGGTCTCTGGTAATGTCTTCCATGAATGACGTATCCATTTTGATCAGCGAGGTGCCGATGGCAAGTCTGGTCTCTTCGCTCATCTTGTCGAAGCCGGTCATGTATTTACGACGGGTAATATGCGCTATCGCTTTATGCGCGGCCTGTTTCAATTCGACGACGTTGGAAGACAGCAGCTTGGTGAGACTGCTGATGATCGCCGGATGGTCGCGCTCCTTGAGTCTTTCTATCGCCTGCAGGACGATGCTGGAATCTGAATCCTTCAGCAGATTGAGCAGCATTTCGCAGCCGGCGGCATTCTGAAAATGCGGCAGATCGAGGATTTTGAGGATATTTTCGCGCACCGAATAATCTGGGTCACGCAGCTTGGTTTCGATGATCTGCAGGGCATTCATCGAGCCTGATTCGCCGAGAATCCAGAGAATACGTGAACGCAGGGTGGGATCCTGGTGGTAGAGAACTTCGGTGACAAAGCGCTGCAGACGGGGATCCATCATCAGATTGATGACTTCCGACTGGACTTTCTGTGGTACTTCCATGAAGTGTTCGAGCAGAAGAGTGTTGAGCGTTTCGATTATATAGTTTTCAGTCGGGTCGCCGAGGATCTTGAGCGCGGTTCTGCCGGTTTCGATGTCGTGATAACAGCAGGCATCGATCAGGAGTTTTTTGCGTATCTGGCCATCGAGGCCCTTGAGAAAACTCTTGAGGTAACCTTCGTTATAGCGGAAAATTTTTGAAAAATTACGTAGAATGACATCCTGGTCGTAGCGGCCCAGACGCAGCAGACATTCAGTCAACAGCTTGATACTGTGAAAATAGCGATCGTTGAGATTGGCTTCGAGCGGATCGGTAAAATACTTGATTTTGTCTTTGACTTCCTGGCTCTTTCTTTCGTCGGGGGACATGGATTCGAGTTTGTCGCAATAGTCTCGCACTATTTTGCCGATGGTATCTGCGACAGTAACCGGAATGCCCTTATAGGGATCCTGGAGGAAAGGAAAGAGGTTCGGATAAGACATCGGGTCGGAGAGCTGCTCCATCAGCTTGAGGGTGTGCTGGCGGAATCCTTCGCTCTTTTTACCGAGGCCATCAAAAACCTTTTCAAAAAAGACTTTGCCGTGCATCTGCAGGCATTTGAACACCGGGTAGCGCATGTTGGCCGCTATGGCAGGCAGTTCACGTATGCAGAGGTCGAGAAAATCAGGGCTTTTGATTTTGTCGACATGTTTGGAAAACTCGACCTGGATGATCTTCTTTTCTTCTTTTTTTGCCTCGACCACTTCTTCTTTCAGGATGTCGAGGAAAATCGGGTAAGTCTTGGGATTCTGCAGTTTGACGATTTCTTCGAGGTAAAGAATCTGCTCTTTGACCGTGTATTTGTTCCATTTGTTAAGGAGTTCGGTCAGCAGTCCAGATGCTTCGATGCCGTGCTGAATCGTGCGGTGGATGTCTTTATCGAGAGTATTGGCAAGGGCTTCGGTAACCGCCTTGACATTCTCTTCGTTAATGCTCGAAAGAATTTCCTTGAAAGTTTCGCGCAGCAACGTGTCGGGATACTTGATCAAGGTCAGTATCAGGCGCAAATCGTCTTCGTCAAGGGATTTGCGAGCGTCGGCAAAAATTTCGAGGATCTTGAGTCTGGTCTCGAGATTGTCGTCGGCTTCGAACTTCTCGACGAGAAATTCAATGAAACCGTGATTGAGGTTGCTGACAAAATCGCTTTTGGCGCGATCAGAAACCTTTTTGTCTTTCTGGATCAGCCGACTGTAAGCTTCTTCGGGGTCTGTAAGCTTTCTTGAGAACCAGCCCATTATGTACCCTGCATTCTTTGATTTTCTCTGGTTATCGACCTAATTCTGACATTATTGAATAGAGAGGGTCAAGTTTTCAGTATACCCTATTTTGCTCTTGAGCACACGAATAAATTTAAACTTTACTTTCTCGCGAAAGTGGATTATTTACAACTGAATGATAGTCTGGTATAGTCGTTTCATCAAGTAACTATAAGTGAGGAAATTCAAAGTGTGGTTCATTAGAAAGATATTCTGGATGCTGACTCTTCCTTTCGTAGCACTGACTGGCGTTCTCATGTTTGCATTTCCCGAAGAGATGAAAGAATTCAAGAAAGACCTCGTAGACATGCTTGAAAACTCATGGCTGCGCTGGATCGGTTTTGTGCTGTTTATCGGAGCCATGGCTCACATTGCCAGAATATTCGATGGTAAGCATACCATGGTCAGACTGGCTGATCCCAACAGCTGATTACTCGTAAGTTGTAACCTCAACCCTGAATGATTTTCCGCCTGGCGGAAACTTCTTGAAGGGGATCTCGAAAATAGAGCTCTCGTTCGGCATCAGGCCTCGCTCCGGAATCAATAGCGTGCCTGTTTCGCGGCGGAGCTCTCTTTTATTTTCGTCGAACATTTTTGCGGTAAGCACGATTTTCTGGCGTGTTCCCTTTGAAATGTTCTGAATCGTTCCAACTACGTAGAGGGTGTCAAGTTCGATGTAGCTGTCGATACGGTCGATCGAAAAAACCGGAGCGATGTCAGCATCGATAATCGGGCTGAATTTTTCGCGGCGTTTTTTTTCAACGTAATCTGCTGAAACTGTTTCGTCGTAGAGTGCCCATATTTCAAGATTCATCGGGGCAATGCGCAGGGCGGTGCGTAGCGCCTCTTTGGCCTGGTCGTATTTTTGCTCGACGATCATGGTTCTTGCCGATTCTACAAAGGGCAGGGAAGGATCGACCGGCGCCGTTGCCGTAATGTTCTGAATCGCTGCCGGACCAGGGAACATGCGCTGCGGGTTGCGTTCGATGCTGAGTTGAGCCGAGGCGCTGCCTGGCAGCAGCAGGCAGAAGAGCAGCGGACAAAGTAGTCGTTTCATAGTGCTTCTCCTTATCTGCCGAGTTTTCGGGCAAAAGCTTCGAGTATCAGCCGGTAGAAGCTTTCAAAGCCAAACATGATCAAGCCTTCGTGCAGCATGCTGTATGCCGAAAGACCAGCTTCGTTTTCGTTTTCGGTGAACATGCCCAGCAATGTGTTGCGATCGAGAGCCATACTGGTGACTTTTACCGGCGCGCCAGGCGGCAGGACGGCAGCAGTAACCGTTTCGGCAGCTGTTTCGTCGAAGCCTTCCCCTGAACAGATATAAAACAGGTCCAGGGTCAGATCCTGGCTGGTGACAGGTTCTGTGGTCTGAAGGCTTTCGGGCAGAAAGCTGCCGATGGCTTTAAGCTGGCCAGGAGTCAGTAGAATCGCGGTAATCAGAACATTGGCAAAATTGCTTTCAAGGTTGGAGCGAATGTCCTTGAGCAGTTTGCCAGCTGTCGGGTTTTCCTTGATATACATCTCGGTGAGCTGGGCTGAACCGAGAGCGAGCAGACATGCGGTCATCGGGTTGTCGGGGTTAAGGGCGCAGAGTTTGGCCTTGCCCTGCGGCAGCATCTGCACGATCCCCTGATCATGCAGAAGATGAATGCGGTTATAAGCAGTGCCGTAAGGCAGTTTGAGCCGGCGCGACAACTGGTGAATCGACAGCACGCCATCGGGGGTTTCCATAAACGCGCGTGAAATTTCAATGTTGGTTTGCATGGCAGGATTATACCAGTATTTATTCAAATTATCAATTAATTGAGAGCCTGTCTGCTGGTGCGATAGTACGAGCTACAAAAAAAACATAACAAAAAGTTGACTCGTAAAGGTATAGATGTTATAATCCGAGACCATTTCGCGAATGGGCACATTATTTGCTTAGTTTTCGGAGTAAAGCCGGCATTGTTAGCATTAACTGCAAAAAAAATATTACTGTCCGGAAAACTGGAAGTCTCAAAAATTCTTTTTTACGTACGATCTGCGGGTGTTTCAGGCTGATGACTGGATACCCGTTTTTTGTTGTCAACTTTTTTTAAACTGTGCGCAAGCATGTAACTAATTTAAGGAGCAAGGCAGAATGATGGTCACAAAGCAACAGCCTGCAGCCAAAAAGTATCTGATGGCGAAAGAGCGGTTATTCGACAGCATACCCAATCTTATCGACATCCAGCTTAAGAGCTTCGAATGGTTTCTTCAGGCGAGCAGAGAACCTGGCAAACGGTCCAGGCATGGGCTGGAAGAAGTATTCAGAGAAGTTTTTCCAATCCAGGATTATGTCGGTAATCTCTGCCTTGAATACAACGATTACAGCCTCGGCCTGCCGATGTGCAAGAATTGTCCACAGATCAAGCTTCGCAAAAAATGCCTGTTCGACGACTGCAGTTTTGTCGAAAAGGAATGTGAAATCGCGTTCATCGGCGATTCACCCTTTCGCGTCAAGCACAGCCCTGATCAGTGCCGCAAGAGAGACCTCACTTATTCGATTCCGCTGAACATCAGAGTTCAGCTGATCATGCAGCAGACCGGCGAAGTTAAAGAACAGGAAATCTTCCTGGTTAACCTGCCCTGCATGACCGATCGCGGCACCTTTATCATCAATGGCGCCGAACGCGTCGTGGTCAGCCAGTTGCATCGTTCGCCCGGTGTATACTACAGTTTCAATCGTGCCAAGAAGCTCTATTCAGCCAAAATCGTGCCTTACCGCGGTGCCTGGATGGAATTCGAACTCGACCTCATGAAAGACGCCGTTTTCGTGCGTCTCGATCGTAAACGCAAAATCCCGATCACCACTTTCCTGAGATCGCTTGGCTACTCAGATGACGAAAAGATTCTCGAACTTTTCGACAACAACGAAACCATCGCCAGTTCGCTCAAGTTCGACAAGCAGTCGGTCAGCGCATCAGAAGGCCCCGATAAAGTGAGCAAGGCAGTGACCGATGCTCTCAAGGCCATTTTCAGCAAGCTCCGCCAGGGCGACCTCTTCGTCGAAGAAAACGCCCGTGGTCTTATCAAAAGCCTGTTTTTCGATGCCAAGAAATATGACCTCGGTGATGTCGGCCGCTACAAGGTAGACAAAAAACTGCGCCTGGTTGACCGGCTTTCCGAGCAGGTTGCTTTCAAAGACATCATCAACCCGGCCAACAAAGAGCTTATGGTTGAGGGTGGCAAGCGCATCAGCAAGGCTATTGCCGCGCAACTCGAAGCCCTGCAGGTTCCTTCGTTCATCAGAATTGGTGAAGACATGCGCGGCTACCGTATCATGTTCAATCCGAAATGCGCAGAAGTCAAAATGGCCGATGTCGAAAAAGGAATCGTCGATCTTGTTGGCAGAACTGCCTTTGAATCGATCACCGACAAGAAGTCCGGCGAAATTATCGTCGAACAGGGCGACCAGATTTCTGAAGATGCTTTCAACCGCATCAAGGAACTCAAACTCGATGTGATCAGAGTCAAAAAAGACCGCGTGCTCTGCGTCGAAGACATAGTCGGCGTCATCAGGTACCTGATTGACCTGTCGAACGGTATCGGCCGCCTCGACGACATCGACCATCTTTCCAACCGCCGCATCCGCCGCTGTGGCGAACTGCTGCAGAACCAGTTTCGCATTTCGCTCTCGCGCATGGAACGCGTTATCAAGGAAAGAATGACCATTCACGATCTCGACAGCTACACACCGCAGCTGCTCATCAATACGCGCCCGGTATCAGCCGTGGTCGATGAATTTTTCGGCAGTTCACAGCTGTCACAGTTCATGGATCAGACCAACCCGTTGGCTGAGCTGACACATAAGCGCAGACTTTCAGCCCTCGGGCCTGGCGGTCTCAAGCGCGAACGCGCCGGTTTCGAAGTGCGCGACGTTCACCCGACCCACGACGGCAGAATCTGCCCGATCGAAACGCCTGAAGGTCCAAACGCCGGTCTTATCGCGAGTCTGGCTGTTTATGCCCGTGTCGACGAATACGGCTTTCTGACCACACCGCTCTGCCGCGTTGACCCCGAAACCGGCAAGATCGCCTATAACGAAGTAGAATACAAAGATGCCTACGATGAAGACCGCTATCGTGTCGCCCAGCCTGACGTAAGAATCAGCGAAGACGGCCAGATTCTGCAGGATATCATTCCGGCCAAGTATTTTACCGACGACTACGAATTCGACTATCTGCCGATCAATGAGATCGAATACATCAAGTTTTCGCCGCTGCAGATGGTCAGCGTCGCTTCGGCACTCATTCCTTTCCTCGAGCACGATGACGCCAACCGCGCACTGATGGGCACAAACATGCAGCGCCAGGCTGTTCCTCTGATTCAGACCGAACCACCGCTTATCGGCACCGGTCTCGAAGCTCGTGCGGCTCACGACTCTGGCGCCGTGCTTCTCTCGAGAAGCGCCGGTACCGTATCATACGTCGATGCCGAATGCGTCAAGATCAAGCGCGCCAGCCGCCGCAAAGATGACGAAGAAATTCCGGTCACCGAGCAGTCTTTCAGAAAAATCCAGGGTCGCAAGATCATGGATACAATAGTAGACGGCCT
>JAKJFO010000390.1 GCA_022704885.1 Candidatus Rifleibacteriota bacterium
TCTTCCCGAACGAGCCGAGAGGCTGCTTCGCGGGCGGAACGCCGACGATCGGCGTGATGTTGCCCAAGCCCAGCTTCGCCATGGTCGGCACGTTCAGCCCGCCCGACACCTTCGCGATGTTCGGAATCGTCGCCGACCCCTCGTCGCCATACTGCGCCGCATCCGGCATCGCCCCGATGCCCGCGCTATCAACGACAATACATATTGCTCGCATTTTATTATCTCCTTACGATATGCAAAACCAACGCACCACAGAGACACGGAGACACAGAGACGCGTTTCACCACGAAGGCCCTGATCGAATTCATTCGTCGAAAAATCTCTGTGTCTCAGTGTCTCTGTGGTGAACCGTGGGGGTTGATCACTCTTTCACACACTGGTTGCGGAGGGATTCGAGGCGTGTGATCTTGGCGACGCGGGCGGCGTGGCGGCCGGGGGCGGGCTGGGTGGAGATCCAGAGGTCGACGATCTGCTTCATCAGGCCGGGGCCGATCACCATGCTGCCGAGGGTGAGCAGGTTCGCGTGATTGTGCTCACG
>JAKJFO010000391.1:0-291 GCA_022704885.1 Candidatus Rifleibacteriota bacterium
GACGCAGACTACTAACCTCTGGTCCCTTTACCTGGCCATCTTCGATGCGGTTCTCGCGGGCGTGCTGATAGCTGCATAATGCCTGCTCAAGGCCTGCAGGAGAATTAAGACATGTGTCAGCCATCGCTGAAACAGTTGCAGGAGAATACCGGTATCGAGGAAAAATGTCTGAAGGATAAACTGTGTAGTTGGCATGACAAAACGAATTGGAGCACTTCAGACGCACCAGCTTCATTGAAACCGGATGCTGCCTATGACGATAGCCATTCCGCCATAAGCGTCTGCCACAAC
>JAKJFO010000391.1:301-536 GCA_022704885.1 Candidatus Rifleibacteriota bacterium
AAAAAGCTAAGTTTCCTGATTCCAGGAGACGAATATAAAATTGTGAGGAAACACCAAAGAGTGATGCGCTCACTCTGTATCCTGACCGCCCCTGCTAGTCACAGGGGCTTTTAAATTTTAGTCAGGATTATTTCGGCGAGGATGCCGTTTTCTTTTAACCAAAATGGCCGGATTAAAAAAGCCCGGCACCGACAGAATCAAAAACGCCCACCGTCAATGAAGTCTATGCGCTTGT
>JAKJFO010000392.1 GCA_022704885.1 Candidatus Rifleibacteriota bacterium
ATAGAATAGATTGCCACGTCGGGCTGACACCCTCCTCGCAATGACAGATTGTCACGTGAGCCCACAGGAGCAGAACCTGTCATTGCGAGCCCTGCAAGGGCGAAGCAATCTCCTAAACAATGTGCAAAGTGTGCCACACGAAAAAAGATTGCCACGTCGGGCTGACGCCCTCCTCGCAATGACAGATCAATCTATGAAGAATTCATCATATAAATCTTTTACGCTTCGCGCAAAAACATAAGAACAACAAATTTTCTTGATTGATTCGAAACGTTAATCCATAATTTGAATTGCTGATGAAACTTCTTGGATACTGTAATAAAATTTGACTGTCATCGATTTAATCATGAATATATTTTTATTCCTTGACAAATACAAAAAAGTTTCATAAGATATCAAAAGTAAGTTAAAACAAAATATGGCAGGTTGGCTGTACAGATAGAGGCGCGAAATTCATCAGTAGCATGACGGAACTGCTTAAACAGTGTAGATGTTCATGTGAAAGGGAATTTTGCCGAAGCTGAGATC
>JAKJFO010000393.1:0-241 GCA_022704885.1 Candidatus Rifleibacteriota bacterium
TTTCATAGGAATTGCTATAAGGAACCTGTCATTGCGAGCCCCGAAGAGGGGCGTGGCAATCTCCCCGCCAAATGTAGGGCAGAGCGCCATCCGGAAAGAGATTGCTTCGTCGGGCTGACGCCCTCCTCGCAATGACAGATCAATCAATATTTCGAACAGCAGATGAAAGAAATTACACATCCGATAATGAAAATTGAATTCTATTTTCATAGGAATTGCTATAAGGAACCTGTCATTGCGA
>JAKJFO010000393.1:276-528 GCA_022704885.1 Candidatus Rifleibacteriota bacterium
TCTTTTTGATCCTTGTTTGCGCATTAATCGTGATTGGTTTAAATAATCTCCGACCACTTACCTTAAAAAAATGGACCATTTCGCCATCAATCGAAACAGGGATGACACTTTTAATCTGCATCGTTTTTGTCGGATTTGTTTTTTTCTTGCTCTATTTTTTGATTTTTGGTTTAATCTCCTGGATTCCTGCAAAAACTGCAGAAAAAATCTGGCTGATTGCCACAATTCTCATGCTGCTTTCCGGAATGATCG
>JAKJFO010000394.1:0-230 GCA_022704885.1 Candidatus Rifleibacteriota bacterium
CCTTCGATGATCAGGTGACCACCAACGACAACCGTCTTGATGCTGGAACCGAACTCGCTCTTGTCAAAGGTTTCTGTGCCTGAACCGATTTCGAATTTCGAGCGGTCGGAAATCTTTGCGAGTTTGAGCGAGTCGAAGCGGGCCGTGCCGGCGCTGCGTGACTTGATATAAGAGCGCTGTGCCAGAGCGACGCCACCAAGATGGAACGTTCTCATGGTCAGCTGGGTTCC
>JAKJFO010000394.1:269-524 GCA_022704885.1 Candidatus Rifleibacteriota bacterium
TCGGCAGGTAAGCGGTGAGCGCATAATGATGCGGCTGCGAATCTTCAGTTCCGGGAAATTTGAATCGCGGATACGATCGAGAACGTATTCATTGATCGGGCGATCGGGTCTGACGATGATACGATTGGTTTTGGGGTCGATGATCTGTTCAGCACAGATCATTTCAAGCTTGACTTCTTCGATCGGAACCGGGAATTCACAGCGGTTTTCGATTTCGGCTGCGATATCATCGGTGCAGTAGAGCCCGGCTTCGAG
>JAKJFO010000395.1 GCA_022704885.1 Candidatus Rifleibacteriota bacterium
GTTTCTCGATCATTCAGCAGAATTCATCGACAATCAAATATATCAGGAGGAATTTGAAATGGCTTTCAATCTGACCCCTCTCAATGACCGCATCATCGTGAAGCCCCGCGAGGCCCTGGAAAAGACCAAGGGCGGCGTCATCCTTCCCGAAACCGCTTCCAAGGAAAAGCCGATGGAAGGCACCGTCATCGCCGTCGGCCCCGGCAAGGTCTCCGATAACGGCACCCGCGTGGCCCCCGAGGTCAAGAAGGATCAGCGCGTGATTTTCGCCAAGTATTCCGGCACCGAGATCAAGATCGACGATGACACCTACCTGATCCTGCGCGAAGAAGACATCCTCGCCATCATCAACTGACCGTCCGTCATCTCATCCGCATAAGTATTATACAAGGAGATATTGATAATGCCAGCCAAACAGCTCAAATACTGGGAAGAAGCTCGCCGCTCTCTCGAGCACGGCGTCGACATCGTCGCCAATGCCGTTCGCGCCACCCTCGGCCCGAAGGGTTGTTATGCCATCCTC
>JAKJFO010000396.1:0-250 GCA_022704885.1 Candidatus Rifleibacteriota bacterium
TCTCACGTATCCATAGAGACATCAACCTCTGATATCATTTCGTGCCCGCCTGGCCTGCGTAGCTTTAGCGAAGCAGGGTAATCGCTTGCATCGCTCTTTATCCCGTCATTACCCTTTTAATCATATTCGTGTGGGCAATCGAAGTTGCCCTGCCCCCCCTGTCTTAAATCTCTAAATATCACAGTATTATAAAATAATACCAACACTTTCCTTGACAAATAAGTGGTTTTGCAATACTATCTCGCGGCAA
>JAKJFO010000396.1:260-518 GCA_022704885.1 Candidatus Rifleibacteriota bacterium
CACTGGCAACAGTGTTTTATGGGCGTCACGAAAGGAGGTGCGACTCTAACAGGTAGCCCGTCGAATACGCAGGTGGTCTTGAGGGTATAAACGCCCGGGGCCAGGCAGTAAGAATCTGGTAGAGACCTCAAGAACTGACCGTCAGCATTGAAGGAAACATGGACACTGCGATGTGAACGGCTGGATCGGCAAGGTAGCGAACAGTGACTGAAGCTTGAACCCCAAAGGAAGAAAATCTCAAAATCAATCCTGTATGGG
>JAKJFO010000397.1 GCA_022704885.1 Candidatus Rifleibacteriota bacterium
GAGTGAACAAATGGAGCTATGAGGGTGCGAAGATCGCAGAGCGTTGCAACGCCTGACCGGCTGCAAAAAAGAAAACGGGCTAAAAAAAAGGGCCCCTGGTCAAAAAGCCAGGGGCAAAGTGAGAGGATCTTTTGAGAGGATACGTGAAGTCGCGCGGGGACGCGACTAAGCGTAAATTCAAAGGTTTAACATTGTTGCATCCGCGAACCGGAGCTGATTTTGAAAGAGCAGGACCGAATTCTACCGCCTTGCGGTGGTGCAATTCATTAAACCCATAGTTTTCAAAGAACAACAAAATTATATAGAGCAAGTTCCGTGCCAACTCAAAATAACAAAAAACAGACCAAAACGCAAAGGTTTTTTACAATTTATGTGTGATTTTCACACATTGTGCGAAAATCACACACACAATTAATCTTCTAGGCTTAAGAATAAGAAAATCGACCCCGACCGTCAAGTCCTGTCGATCTCGACCTGTTCAAGGCAAAAACAAATCCAGAGCCTTACGCAAGAT
>JAKJFO010000398.1 GCA_022704885.1 Candidatus Rifleibacteriota bacterium
TCCGCGCATGGTTTAGCGCCTACGTGACGGCGTACATCGAGCGGGATGTCCGTCAGGTTCTTAAAATTCAAGAGCTGGAAACCTTTCAACGTTTCGTGCGCCTCTGCGCCGGCCGCACCGGGCAGTTGCTGAACTATTCCTCGCTGGCCGCGGATTGCGGGATTACCCACAACACCGCCAAAGCCTGGATATCGGTATTGGAAGCCAGCTACATCGTGTTTCAGCTTCGTCCCCATCCTGGCTGCTGGGCATCCAGACGCCGGCGCAGATCGAAACGCATCCCCTGCGGGGAAACATATTCGAAACCTTCGTGGTGGCGGAATGGATGAAATCATTTCTAAATCGCGGGGAGCGGCCCGCGTTCTATTTCTGGCGCGACAGCAACGGCGTGGAGGTGGATCTTCTCATCGAGCAGGGGGGACGGATCATGCCGGTCGAGATCAAGTCCGGCAAAACGGTGGTGGGGGAATTTTTCTCCGGCCTCGAAAAATGGACGGCCCTGGCGGGG
>JAKJFO010000399.1:0-248 GCA_022704885.1 Candidatus Rifleibacteriota bacterium
GCGGCCGTCGATGGCATAATTGAGCCAGTTTTTACCCCAGGTGCCGGAGCGATGCATATAGCGTCTGATCTCAACCGCCAGACGCTGAAACCACGACATTCTGAAGCGCCCGCCAAACGAAAAGCAGCGGGTGGTCAGCAACATGCCGCACAGGGCAGCATCACCGGCCGCCACTTCCCCGGGCCCGAAACCGGCGACCCCGATGACCGGAATTTCGGCCGATTCGATCAGATGCTCGCGAATCGAGC
>JAKJFO010000399.1:258-508 GCA_022704885.1 Candidatus Rifleibacteriota bacterium
TGGCCGGGAAAATCGCGGATGCCGATGCGCGCATCCGAATCGAAGGTTGGCGCCGCAGCAAGTTCGAGCCGGGTCATGAACGGAATGGTAAGGCTGGTATCTTCGAAAACCCAGCCGTCTTCGGTGATTTCCTGGTCGAGAGGTGGCAGCTTTCTGCACAGAATAAAGTCTGGCCCGCAGCCATGCGGCGCCGAAACGATATTGATCATTCTGCCGGTAAGCGACAGCAGGGCAATACGGCTCTCGCTGC
>JAKJFO010000039.1:0-5831 GCA_022704885.1 Candidatus Rifleibacteriota bacterium
GGTAGCCATGACCGCCGAAATGAATAATACCGGCACCTTTCATGTTGTTCAGGCGCCGCTGCGAAAAGCCCTGCACTCCGTGTGTTATGGTTTCGACGCCAAAACGTTCAGTATAAACCGGAATCATGAAACTGCCGGCCATCTGATTAAAAGCGTCCCTGGCCATTTCGGTATTGCCGCCGAGCTGGTCGATCATCTTGCCCGGCAATTTCAGCCGGCCTTCATGCACATCGACGATGCGCTGTATGAAAGCTTTTGCAGCGGCCGGGGTTGCGCCGGTTATGAAACCGCTGCGAATATCGACAAACGGGTCATCATCGATCTTTGTGCTTGCAAGCAGCCAATTCCAGGCAACGTTTACGTCGAGTTCTTCTGGCAGAATAAAAATCAACGCGTAGTCGGGATTCACCTTTATCAGTTCTTCGAGCGCTGATTCAGGATGTTCCGGGTAGAAAACCAGCCGTTGCGCGCCGCTGTGCAGCTTTTCGGCAATGCCGATCGCGTCGCCATACTCGGCCGCAGCCCGCGCGGTTGCCATTATGCAGACAGTCTTTTCGAGACGGCACTTCGCGGCAAGATCAGCCTGCGCCGTCGCTGTTCTCATATCTGCAAAAAGGTAATAAAGGCCGACTGCAATTCCAAACAGTCCGCTCAAAATCCCGACAAGCGTTCCCAGCTTCTGTAAAAGCTTCTGCATGGCCGCGCTCCTTGTCAAATCAGCTACAATTGCCAGCCACCTGTTTTACCATAAGTTTTCAGTTACTGGCAATCGTCTGAATATCAGTTTTCTGACGTGAACAAGCCCGCATTGTCAGCCGGCAATGCGGGCCTGTCTCAATGAATATTATTACTTGAATTCGATGGTGGAAGCGGCCAGCGGCTCAGAGATGGCATAGCCAATCAGACCATTTGAAGTGACTTGTTCCCATTTCTGCAGAACGTCATTCCATTTTGTTTCGACCTGGCCGGCGGGAGTTTTGTATTCAAAACCGACATGGAAAGTGACATAAAGCTTCTGCCCGGGCTTGCTGGTGTAAAGAATGCCGAAATATGCAGAGCGAAAGTCACCTTCCCATGAGACGCCGGGGGCGATCCATGAATATACGTTTGGCTCAAGAGAAGTAAATGCATCTTTGGAAGCAGCCCATTTTGGTGTTTCCTTGAGGCTGGTCGGCCACTTGACGTTATCTTCGGGCAGACCGCCTTCAGTGTGGTCAGACCAGACCTTATACATGCAGAAATCTTCCGTTCTGTATTGCATGTTGGCTTCCTGAACCTTCTTCACTTTCTCGAGTTCGGCGCCAAGGTTGGTGCCTTCCGGCAGCAGGGCGCGGAAGTTCAACTGACTCTGTTCACCGGCAGCCACGAAAAACTTGCCATCACGATAGTCGAACAATGACATATCGCATTTGGCTCGGGACGGAATATCCTTGTCGGAAACCAAAATGATACTGTGCCCAAAATTCTTTACATAAGCGGGGTCAAGATCATCCTGGGCATAAACCGAAACGACAGAAAGCACCATCAAAAGAAGCACGAAAATGATTTTCCTCATACAATAACCTCCATGATAGTTTTTGCAGCATTAACTTTCTGTTTGAGCTGATCGCGAAAGCGACCAGACAACATATCTGCAGATGCAAAATACTGCTGAACTCCTTGATAGTAAAGTGTTCCTGAGAATGAGCACCGATATGCATAGTCAAAAACGGTACATTGCAAAGTCCATATTTGCGCACCAGAAAATTATCGGCATGATCAATCTGCCGGCCTTCTGCACATCAGACACTTCTTGTCATGTCAGAACTGGCCACTACGAATGTACCGATTACATGTGCATTCAAAAAATATCGATCAGGTCGCAAGGAGCGCTTTACTCATCTCAAGATAATTTTCAACAAAGTTTGCAATAATATAAGCAAAAGTGTCTCCAGATTCCGTGAGAGTGCTACAATGTATAAAATCATGGTATTTCCGTAAGTGAGGTAGAGATTTTGAAAACTGTGAAAAAGATGCTTCTGGCGATTGTTGGCCTGCTGGCTGTTGTCTTTGTAGTGCAGACAGCCCGCATCGTTTCGCTGTTTCGCTCAGCTTCTGGCGGCGTATCGAAGATTACCGGCGGCGCGCCTTCGAGTCCGGGAAAACCGGCGCCTGCACGCCTGCCATTGCCTGATTTTGTACTGGGATTGACCCGCCCGGCTGATTGGCGGGAAATTCCCGGCGGAAAGATATCCGCACCATTCTCATTAAGCGGCAGAGAGCTGGTTAAGCTTGAAGAATCGATTGCAGATATTGGTGAAATAACACCTGAAGTCAGACAAAGATTCGAAAAAGATCTGCCAGCCCGCCTGATAGCGAGAATGAAGAATCTGCCCGAACCGCCTGAAATACCTGAAATTCTCGACATCTCAGCACCATTGCAGGATTTTAGAACGATACGTGAAACAGCCCGCTACTGGTATCTGATGAGCAGGTGGTTCTTCAGCCAGGGCCAGCATGAAGTCGCACTGGCAATTGGCACTTCCATTCTGCTTCTTGCACATGAAGTCGAGACATGCGATATCTCTGGCGCGTCTCTTATTTCGCGTATGATTGCCATAGCAGTCAGAAATATCGGAACCGCGGCCATCATCGAGACGGCAGACAGTCTTAACCTGCCGGCGGCAAGGCTGAAGAGCTGGACAACGGTTCTTATGAGCCTGCACGATAATATGCCCGGCATGGAAAGAGCCTGGATGTGTGAGAAGAAGCTGATTCCGAGCGCTTTTCACGAAAGAAATATACCGAACCGCAATAGGCTGGCCGAAGCCATGTGCGACCCACGTCGCCAGAAGAAGTATATCGATGCCTTTTACGATCCGCTGATAGAGGCATGTAAGATGCCCTATCGCGAAGCCATGGAAGCATCGTCAAACATGCAAAAAGAAGCAGAAAAGCTGCAGAGAATACTTGATCCCGGCCTGCATTACCTGGGATATTTCTTCATGCCCGAAGATTTCTTCATGCAGTTCATGTTGTCGATGGCAGTGCCATCATTCAAAAAGGCATTCGACCATGATTTCAATTCACGCCAGATTTTCCGGGCTTCAATAATCGCACTGGCTCTGCGCGCTTACCAGATCGAGTACAAATCACTTCCCGACTCACTCGAAACGCTCGAAAAGTGGCTCAGCAAAAGTCTGCCAACCGACATCTATACCGACAAACCAATGCTTTACCACAACAGCGGCGACAAGATTCTTTACAGCGATGGCCCTGACGGGAAACCCGGCACCTCAGACGACACCGTCTTCATGCCGCTCAAACCATGACACCGGCTCACTGCGCTGAATCTCCGCAAAATCTCCAGCTTGTGATTAGAATTTTCTATAGATAAAGTCGGGCATGATTTGCAGCAGAAAAGCGATCAGGCGCCAGCGCCGGGTAATATAAGCGCGTGACCGCCTGGCCCTGATGGCGTCATAAATCTGTCTGGCAGCCTTTTCTGGTGATGCGACCCAGAACAAACCTTCGCCCTGTGCCATGCGGGTTTCGACAAAACCCGGCAGAATATCGGTTACATAGATTGGTTTGCCAGACCTGACCGCCTTGATTCGCAAACCTTCAGTATAGTTACTGACAAAAGCCTTTGAGGCATTGTAAGCCGGCGCTTCATGGCTACCGCGAAATGCTGCAACAGAAGACAGGCTGACAAGGTGCCCGCTGCCACGGCCGAGAAAATAGCGCATCGCCACGCCAGCCATGGCGGCGAAGCCGGTCACGTTGGTAGCGATAGTTGCTGCTTCCGGCTCCCAGGTGAGGTCAGGATTAGGCGTGCCGGTGCCAGCACTTATTACGATCAGATCGACATCGCCCAGATCTGCAATAAGAGCGTCGAGTGCCGATATGGCTCGCTGTGGAGAATCGACGTCGATCTGCCTGCAGACGACCTTATCGCCATGCTGCTGTTGAATTTCGTCGAGCAGTTCCTGCCGCCGCCCGGTAACGCCGACCCGGCAACCATGGCTGATCAGCAATTCGGCCAGTGCCCGGCCGATTCCCGATGTCGCTCCGACAATTATCGCAGTTTTAAAGACCGTCACGATCATTTCCCTTTCATTTCCAAGAACACTGTGGCTCATGATGATAACAGATCAGCTCCCGCAAGTCTTCCCCATATTCTGATTGCGAACGAGTAATGCTGAATGAGAACTTCGCTGCATTTTGCGCTATTATCAGGTAAAATGGAAGTCTTGAACTGTCTTTAGTGCAATGCATAATCAGCGAAGCTGCTGAGAAGGGGTATAAAATGGCAAAAAAGTCTTTTCCGCTGTCGAAAGTCTACAGTCTGCTTGAATCAGGGCCGGTAGTGCTGGTCACCACAGCCCATAAAGGCCGCGCTAACATCATGGCGATGTCGTGGCACATGATGGTAGACTTCGAACCGCCTCTCGTCAGCTTTATCGTCAGCGACCGCAATCACTCGTTCAACCTGCTCAAAGCGACGAAAGAGTGCGTCATCAACATTCCCACCATCGCAATAGCTGAACAGGCAATCGGCTGCGGCAACTCCTCAGGCGCGAAAATCGACAAGTTCGCCACCTTCGGTCTGACCGCCCGACCGGCCGGGAAAGTGCAGGCACCGCTGATCGAAGAGTGCTACGCCAGCCTCGAGTGCCGCGTTGTCGATACAAAAAACGTCAACAAATACGGCATGTTCATCGCTGAGGTCGTGCAGGCCTGGGTCGATACCAAAGTAAAGCAACCGCAGACCATTCACCATTACGGCAAAGAAAACTTCATGGTCGCCGGCAATCACATCAAAATCAAATCAAAGATGAAGTGATGACCTACGCAGGTGAACTCTCTTCACGATTCGTGACCAACTACTATCAAAAGGGCTTTTAAAGCCTCTTTGAGTATGCTCTGATCGACAGCCCCCATTTTTTTCACAAGCCGCTGTGTATCGAGGCTTTTAATCTGTAACAGATCGAGAGCAGAATTCTTTTGCAGGCCGTTAGAATCATCCGCAGCAAGAAAAATATGCCATGCATTGTTGGCAAATTCAGTGTGCCAACCAGTCACTGGAACCACAACCTTTAACGGCAGAATACCAAGAGAATCGATGCTTAATATCAGAGCCGGCCGAACTTTTTTTATTTCTGCCCCTATGGTCGGGTCGAAATTAATCAGCCAGATATCCCCACGAGATGGTTGTGCCAGGCTAATATTCATATAGATCGCCTTCTGAACCGGCGAATTCGTCGTTATTTTGGTAATACTTATGCATTTTTTCTGCCTGCAGACGAAGCAGACTGTCTCTTACCTCAAGTGGCAACAGCAACAGATCATCCCGGGAAAGCTCGATGCTCTTATTCTCTTTTGCCAGCCATTCACGAATGATCGTCTCGATCTGTCGATTGATCGATCTCTTTTCGGCAGCAGCGATCATTCGCAGCTTTTCCAGCAATTCAGCCGGCAAATAAAGACCATGCCTGACATGTGTAGTCATAATTTTTTCACCTCTTTCTAAATATACGCTATGTTGCGTAAACTGTCAAAGCCGGTGCGAATCTGAAAATCAGTTCACTGCACCAGGCAGTTATGAGGTCTTTGGCGTAATATGGGCGTCGATAAGCTGATTTACTTTTGCCAGAAAGAGCTGATTGAAGCCGGGCAGCGTGACCATTGGTGTCTCCAGGCTTTCTGATAGCGGCTCAGAAACCCGACCATGGCGAACGACTTCGCGGCCGGCGTTTTTGACCAGATCGAGATAACTGGCCAGATATCCGGCGAATTCAGGTATACCGCCTGACAGCAGTGCGCCGGCACCACGATAGATTTCGCCGCTA
>JAKJFO010000039.1:5841-24624 GCA_022704885.1 Candidatus Rifleibacteriota bacterium
GGCGCAGAACATAGAAATGACTCTGTTCAGGATAGCCACAATTGCTCACCGCTACCAGCCTGGTCGGTTTTGCATGACGACGACAGTGCCTGCTTTCGCCATGTTCGTCGAATTCCCAGTGCGGGTCACCAACCGGAATAAGCCGATCGATGAATGTTTTCAGCAACCCGGAAATATTGTCGGCGTAGATGGGCGAAGCCAGCACCACAATGTCTGAGCTGATGAATTTTTCGAGAAGCACGCTCATGTCGTCAGCAATGACGCACTTGCCCGGAGTCTTCTGCCAGCATGCCTTGCAGGCAGTGCAAGGCTGAATTCTGGCCTGTGCCAGTCTTACGTGCTCGATCTGCGCGCCCTCTTCTGCCGCGCCCTGAAGAAAGTGATCAACCAGAATCGCCGTATTCGACCCGCCTGTCTTGTGCGTGCCGTTGAAAGCTGTGATCTTCATAAAACCTCCATTTAAAAATGAATTTACCGTTCACTTAAGCTTGGCCGGGCAAAAAAAATCAGCAGATGGCTGCCATTCCTTTGAGATGATAATCAAGCAGTTTTTCCAGAGCCGCTTTTCTATGCTTCTCAGTTGTATCAGCAGCTAGAATAGCCGTTGAAGCGTTCATCAGATTATCGTAGACCGTTGCCAGCAGCAGTTGGTCTGGCTCATTCCTGCGCCCGGGCGAAGACTCCGGCAGGCTGGCGAGGTGTTCGTGAACGCTCTCCATGATCTTCTGCCTGACAACATCACGAAAGCCGGCCAGTCGGGTGCCACTGCATTCACGCATCAGAACCAGAATCTTGTGGCGATGGGTCAGAACGAATTTCATCAGCATTTCGTTGCCCAGCCTGAGCTCTTTTGAACCGGCAACCTGCTGTGAGCTCATACCCCTGACCAGCGCAACTTTGCTTTTGATCGTCTGCAGACACATCTCAACAAAAGACTCCGGAATGACCGCATAGAGCAGTTCTTCTTTGTTGGCGTGATAACGATAGATGTTGCCGGTAGAAACGCCGGCGGCAGCAGCTATTTCTGCCATGGTGGTATTGTCATACCCTCTGGCAGAGAACAGCTTCAACGCTGTCTTTTCGATCGCAAGCTTAACCGATTTCTTTAAAATCTGCATATTAAAAATGAATTATCAGTTCACTTTTAATCATAACCTATCGAAGTCGAAATGACAAGACCAGGCGGTATAAAAGCAAAAAACCCGCCGAAGGCGGGCTTTGCGGTGCTCGAGGGGGGACTTGAACCCCCACACCCTTGCGGGCATAAGAACCTGAATCTTACGTGTCTGCCAATTTCACCACCCGAGCGGGTTTGTCTTTATATATTAGCAAAATCAGGCAAAATTTGCAACAAAATTTTTGCAGATTCCGGTAGCAGTCCAGCAGGCTGGCAAAACAGATTAGCTTCAGGCCTTCGCCCTTCGCAATGATGGTTTTATCTTTGCGGCTCTGTGGCTTTGTGCGAGTTTTCTGGCTGTTTCGGGTTTATCGGCGACAATCAGCGCAATCGGCGGATAACTCTTCGGCTTTATTCGTAGCGCAGGGCCTTGACCGGGTCGAGTCCGGAAGCCTTGGCGGCCGGAAAACTGCCGAAGATGATGCCGACGCTGATCGAGACGAAGAAGGCCAGCAATACTGCTGAAAGCGGCACGGCGGTAGTCCAGCCGGTGTAGAAGGCGATCAGCCATGAAATACCGACACCGGCTACTATGCCGATCAGGCCACCGAGAATGCTGATCAGCGTCGCTTCGACCAGGAACTGCACGACGATGTCGCGCTTCGAGGCGCCAAGAGCGCGGCGAACGCCGATTTCACGGGTGCGTTCGTTGACCGAGGCGAGCATGATGTTCATGATGCCGATGCCGCCGACAAGCAGAGAGATGCCAGCGATCAGAGCCATGACCAGATTGAAGAGCTGCTGAGTTTTCTGGCTCTGCTGCAGGATTTCGAGTGGCACCTGAATTTCAAAATCGTCAATTTCTGAATGGCGGCGCCTGATCATGCTGCGCACTATGTCGCGGGCCTGCAGCAGGTCGTAACCGCGCTTAACTTCGATCCAGATGCTGTTGATTTCGTGATACTGGTCTTTATCTTCGACCGGCCACTTTTCGAGTCGCTGCAGACTGGTTTTAAGAGGCAGATAAACATCGCGATCGTGATCGCGGCGCTTGATCGCCAGTTTTCCGGAACCACTGCCCTGCGGCTGCATGACACCAATAACTTTGAGTCTGATGCGCTCGACCTGAATCGTCTGCCCGACCGGCTCGACATCGCCAAAGACCTCGCTCGCAACGCCGGCGCCGAGCACTGCAACCAGGGCGGCGTTTTCCTGCTCAGCAGATGAAAAGAAGCGGCCGGAAGCAATCTCGAAGCGTGATGCCTGCATAAATCCATCACCAACGCCGACGATCTTGACCAGTGGCTTGTGGTTGAGCACATAGAGACCGTATTCATCGATTTTTTCGGCAACTGCCAGATCGATAAACTGACAGGAAGACAGCAGATACGAGACATCGCTGAGAGAAAGGCCGCGAGTCTGCTTTTTGAGAGCTTCAGCAAGACGCTCGCCCTGAATTTCGAGCGAGCTGACGCGAATACTCGAGTCGCCAAACTTCTTGAGCTCTTCGAGCGCTTCGCGCTCGGCGCCGGCGCCAATCGAGACCATGGCAATGACAGCACCAACGCCGAAAATGATGCCCAGCATGGTCAGAAAAGTGCGGAACGGATGGTCGAAAAGCCCGGTCAGGCCAGTGTTTATCTGTTCTTTAAGCTGCACCTGACACCTCACGCAATGAGTTTTCGATTTCGGCGGGCAGCTGCGACAACAGAGGTTTTGCCACCTTTTCGATATGCTCGACGCGGCCGTCGCGCATGCGGATGATGCGACCGGCATGTTCGGCCATGTTTTCGTCGTGAGTGACCATGACGACAGTCATGCCGGCGCGGTTGAGTGCCTGAAAGATGCCGATGATTTCGAGGCCGGTATGCGAATCGAGATTGCCGGTAGGCTCGTCAGCCAGCAAAAGCTTTGGGCTGTTTACCAACGCGCGAGCTATCGCGGCGCGCTGACACTGACCGCCGGAAAGCTCGGTAGGCAGACGATCCATGCGGTCGCCGAGGCCGACGGCCTTGAGCAGCTGTTCAGCCCGGGCGCGGCGGGCTGCCGGTTCGGCCTGAGCGTAGATCATCGGCAACTCAGTATTACGAATCAGGTTCATGCGCGGCAGAAGATGAAAAGACTGAAAAACGAAGCCGAGCTCGCGATTGCGAAAGTCAGAGCACTGCTGATCGTTCATCAGGTCGAGCCGGCGGTTGTTGATGCTGACACTGCCGGAAGTTGGCCGGTCCATGGCACCGAGCACGTAGAGCAGAGTCGATTTGCCGGAACCGGAGGGGCCCATTACTGCGACAAACTCTCCGGCGGCGATCTTGAGATCGACGTTATCGACCGCTTTCACGCAGCTGTCGCCGATCGAAAAATATCTCTGCAGTTTCTGCGTATCAATCATGCGAAGCCTCCATCAGGAGAACAGCAGTGCCTTCGTCGATACCCGAAGCGAGCGCAGCACCGTTGAGACCATCGCTGAACAGCAGCTCAACCGGCTGCAGGCGTCGGTCTGGCAGCATCACGCAGGTCGCTGTCGCCAGCGGAATCATGGCATCGAAAGGCAGATGCAGCGCATCAGGCAGATCGTAAAGCGAGAACTCGACTTCGCAGGCGGTGCCAGGGCGAAAGGCCGGGTCGATCTGAGTTTTGCCGTTCTGTGGTGAAACCAGGTCGATGATAACCGGCACGACGGCGTCCTGGCGCTCTTTGAAATTTGTGACCGCAACCATTCCGACCGAATTCACCCAACCCGGGAAAGAACGCACCGAAGCGCCCTTGAGCACCAGTTTTACCTGATCACCCGGTTTGATGAATTTGACGTCCATTTCGGAAACTTTGGCATGCACCTGCAGGTTGCGCAAATCGGCAATCTGCATAAATGGCACACGCTGATATACCTGGTCGCCAACACGCGCCTTGCCGACGCCTCCGCCAGGTTTGTTGAGTTCATTATGAATCAACACGCCACTGGCAGGTGCTTTTATACTGGCAGAATCGACTTCGCGACGTAATTTGCCGAGCGTCATTTCGAGTTTGCTGATTTCAGCCTCAAGCAGCTTGAGATTCATCAGGTTGCGAAACCCGTTCATGCTGGCTTCGAGCTGGGCACGCCGCAGTTCAAGTTCAGCTTTGCGCACATCGAGTTCAGACAGCTTAACTGAACGCCGGGTTGGCCCGGATTCTTCGGTTTTGAGCTTGTAACTGGTAACAGCTCGATCTTTTCTCAGAGCAGCAAGTTCGCTCTCTGACTGCATAAATTCTAGTTCAGAACTCAGGCCTCGTTTGCGCAATGCAGAAATATGCGCAACCTTTTCCGAGGCAAGCGCAATGCGCGCATCGAGCAGTTCCAGCGCGCGCTGCAGATCGATTATCTGGTCTTCATCACGAGCCTTGAGCAAAGCGGCATGCTTGAGCCGTGCCACTTCAAGAGCTCCTTCGCGCACTTTCAGACCCCGCGACAGGCGTTCGTCTTCGAGCGCATTCTTCTGGATCTGAAGCTGCAGCTCTTCGTTCTTCTTGGTCAGCTCGATTTCGGTATCACGCGCGCTCTGGCTGATCTCTTCGCAATCGACGGTGGCAATTACGGCACCGGCTTCGATGCTTTTTCCCTCATCTTCAAGATGGGTAATCTTGCTCTCAACCGCGCTTACGACCAGAGCGGCACTGGCTGTCTTAACATCACCGGTCACGCTCATCGTTCTTTTGAAAGGGCGACGCACCAGTCTGCTCTCGCGTTTTCCAGAAAAACGCGCAAGATGTTCGGCGACAAAATCATAGCAGTACACACTGCCAGAAAAACCCGGCATAAACCCCGGCGGATAAGATGCAACCGGAACCTTGAACGAGACCTGAGTTCTGCCATCAGGCCTGGCACGGGGAATATCGAGAGCGACCGGCACCCGCTGCACATCGCTGCCAGACAACAGGCGTTCAGGAAATGCGTCGGCCCTGAAATAGAATTGTGTCGAAGAAGATACTGCCAGAACATCGCGCTGATCAATGGCAAAGCCCAGCCCGCATTGCGACATGTCAACGATGCGCAAGAAACTGATACCAGGATAAACCTGCGCGCCGACTCTGGTCTTGACCATCTCGGCGCCATCGTAAGTATCACCATAAATCAGTAATCCACCACATTTTGCGTTGATACTGAGTGAAGCAATCTGCTGTTCAAGATCAGCTACAGTTGAGGCAGTCTGATGGTATTTGCGCTGAGCTTCCTGGTAACTGAACTCATAATCTGCAATGTTTCTCACCGACGTCCAGGTTGCCAGTTCATGCGACAACCGGGCCTTTGTCAGGTTTTCATCAGCGTCGAACAGCTTTCGCTGATCGGCATGTTCTTCGATATAAGGCAGTAAGCGTGTGGTCAGAGAAGCTTCAATGCTGGCAACTGCCAGATCCTTTTCGCTGTCGATGACCTCCTGCTGTGAAGCAAAACCGCGTTCTGCCATTTTGGCAGCAGCGGTCATCTGCAGACGAAGCATTTTCATACGCACGCTGGCAGCTGAGACTGATTCGCTGAGTTCGACCAGCCGCAACCAGTCGCGCATCTCGGCGGCCCTCTCGTATTCTATCTGCTTTGCGGCAAGCTCAACTGCTGCAATACTGGCATTACTGGCTTCAAATTCTGCAATCATCTTAAGCAGCATGCGATCACGATCGACAGTCAGACTATATTGTTCAAGATCGGCGTTCTGGCTTAACAAGCGCTCGCTGCGGTCGCCGGGCGACAGTTTCGCGATTTCCTGACCAGAATCAACCATGGAACCTTCTGGAGCGAGCTCGAGAATCTCTGTGCTGAATGGTGGGTTGAGAAGGGTTTCCTGCAACGAAATAAATTCGCCGCGGGCGGTCAGCACCTGCCATACCCTTTGCTGGTCTGATTCATGACGAACCGTATCAACCGGCTGACCGCAACCCGCAAGCCAGACCAACAGCGTGACAGGCGCGACCACAAATAAACTCCAGATTTTAATAAGTTTGTAGTTCATGGAAACAGCAGTTCTCCCTGCTGATCTGGCGGATTTTTCCAGAGAACCCAGTCCTGGTTAAATTCTTCAATTTCGACATCGCGATGCGATTCGCCGAAGCGCCCGGCCACTTTGACCGAAGTCTTTTCACCCTCTACAAGCAGCAGATCGCGTGGAAGAAAAACACCGGTCCTCTCGCCAAGGATAATTCTTGCGGTGCCCTTACCCCCGATAAGCAGTTTCTCTTTGGTGTCAAGCGAAATCTGCACCGGGAAAAATCTGATGGCGCTGTTCTGCTGTCCACGCACCCGCCTCGGAGCCTTGCTGATCGACTTAACCGAACCATAAAATACTTTGCCGGGCAAAGAATCAAATTCTACACTTGCCGAAGCTTTTTCAACAATGACGTTGGCCTCAGCTTCATTAGCCAGCGCTTCGAGGTAGCAACCGTCATCGCCGATGATCTGCATAATGGTGACTCCAGACCAGGCCTGCTGTCCTGGCCTGAATTTAAAATCACCCCATAGCACCGGATGAATGACAATCCCGGCGCGCGGCGCCTTGAGCTCAGATTCTTCCATTGACCGCGTTTCTTCGCGCAATGAAGCACGAATTCTCTCAAGCGTAACTTCGAGATTGTTAACCTTGATCTGAGCTGACAATGATGCAGATTCAAGCTGATTGGAAGCCAGCCAGATTTCACCTGATGCCACTGACTTCTGGTATTCGACGCGGGCAAGGTCTTCCGGGAGTGGCGGCTCAGAAAGCTTGTCGCGAATGCGGCGGGCATAATCGACCTCGATTTCGCGCGAACGCCGGTCGATTTCACTGGTTTTGAGCGAAAAAGCACTGTCGAAACCCTTCGCTGCAATCTGCTTTTTCAGCTCATACTGGCGATCGGCGTGAGCGAAACTGATTGAAGCAATCTGAAGATCAGAATGGATCTTCCAGATCTCGTCATCATTTTTACGCTGCCAGAGCCAGCGTGCTTCATGCTCAGCCCGTGCATATTCGAGTTCTTTTTCCTTGAGCGCCTTATCGAGTGCAGCAATTTCTGATGGAGAAACCTGCTCAAGATTGCGCATGCGGTCGAGCTGCGAGGCCAGATTGCTTTCGCTGCGGCGCATGCGGCTGCGCAGGTTTTCCATATCGATGCTGACGACTACTGAACCAGAAGCAGCCACGCTGCCTTCATCAGCCATAGATTCGATTATGCCCCAGCCGTTTTTCAGACCGATATTGCTGATATCTTCAGGTTTGAGAGTTGCGCGCAATTCGACGAAATTCTGTCGGGTTTCGCTCTTGTAATGATAGGCAGCGCGCTGCGATTGTGAGGCTTTGCTGCAACCTGTCTGCGACAACATTGCCAGAAGGCAAACTGAAAGCAGCGGCAGAAGTGCGCAAAATCGGCTAAGTATGCGACGAGCCTTGACAGAATGGCATTCAGCCTTTTTCATCTTTCCTCTTCGGGTGCTGACGGAATTATCATAAGATTCTTACCGGCTTTCCGTTCATGCTGCTCGATGCCGAGATACTGAGCCAGAGTTCCGGTTTCGTAAAGCAGTCGGAGCCATTCGGTAATCAACCGCGATTCGCCCTGCACGACAGCAAGGCTGGCGTTGTCGAAATCCTGCTGATAACGGGTAAGATCGAGCAGGGTAACTTTGCCGAGCTGAAAATTGAGGCGCTGGCCGTCAAGAACTTCGGCCGAGAGCTTCTGCGAGGCTTTGAGCGCAACAAGGTTGCGGCGATAAAATTCGAAGCGCTCAACAGCCTGAGTAACCGAGGTTTTGATATCGTCGCGCTTCTGATTCATCCGCTCTTCGAAAGCTTTGAGCTTATGGCGCTGGCTGGCCAGATTCAGTTTTTCGGCCTCGGGGCCGAAACTGAAGTTGTAGGAAACTGAAACATCCCAGTTTTTATCAGGCATTTCATCGGCCGCGTCGATTTCGAAAGAACGCCCCTGCTTGCCCCAGCGCATGCGGGCGCTGATATCGGGGCGACTCAGCTCGCGCAGTTTCTCGACATTAGTGCGCTGCAGATTATGCTGACTTTCATATACACGCCAGTCGGGACGATTCTGATAAGCAGTCTCAAGCAGGTCTTCGACCGACAAATTCTCAGGAATCGACTGCAGCACAAGTTCAAGCGGAAAACTTGCCATTTCGGGATTCCAGTCGCTGCTGCCAAGACGCGATGCCAAACTGCGGTCGTTGTCACGTAAAGCCAGAGCGATTTCTTCATTGCCGGTTTCGGCCTGTTGCAGCCGCATGCTGGCCTGTTTGAGATCAAGTTCGCTGCCAATACCGGTGTTGAGCTTTACTTCGGCTTCTTCGACGAGAGTGGCGTAAAAACTGGTATTCTGCTTTTTCAGAGCCTCGTTGCGTGCAGTAACAATGCGATCGAAGAGGCTTAGCAAAGAATCTAGCAGCACGTCGAGCAGTACTGAATCGGTCTGAGCTTCGCTCATACTGTAGGTTGCATGGGCGATTCGACGATCGAGCGCATCGACCCTTGCGTCATTGCGCAACAGACCGGTCTGCCAGCCAAGATAAAGCGATCTGAAGTAGCTTGCCTGTGAACTGGTATATTCGGTCTTGCTCTGCGAATATTCATAGCTGATCTGGCCAAGTGGAGTCTTTTGAACAAGAGCCGCAGCACCGCCATGCCGACGCGTGCTGTAATCTTCTTCAAAACCGGTAACTGAATTGAAACTGCGATTGGCCGACTTGCTCGAATCGGCAGTATAACTGAACTGCGGCGAAAAAACAGCCAGAGCACGATTCTTGTCGGCCAGCGAGCTCTCGAGCTCATGACCGGCGGCCAGCAGACTGCGGTTGCCATTGACCACCCGGTCGGCGAAATCAAGCAACTGCGCTGGTGCCAGCAGGGTGGCGGTGGCCACTTCAGCAGCTGCCGGCATAAGTGCCGGCGTCATCACAAAAACAGTTATAAGGCAGGTCAGTTTCCACCTGGTATTCAAGCAAGCCGCTCCATTTCAATCTGCAATACCGTGCTGGTAGTAAAAAATGCTCCTGAATTATCAGGCATCGGCATGCGATAGCGATATTCTATATGGTTGCTGCAGCCATGAATCCACTTTTCTGCGTCGTCATAGCTGAAAACCCCTTTGCCAACCAGACCGCTGGCCGGGTCGTCAGGATGACCCGAGAACAGTTCGGTCGAAAAAATCATGAGATTCTCGTTGTCTTCGTCGCAACCGGCAAAACAGTAGCGGGTATGAAAAGCAGTTGCCGAGCCGGTCGCGTCTTCGACTCTCTGGACCCAGCTGTCACCGACCTGTAGAGCCTGTTCGGGAAAGCGCATCATTGAATGCTCAGCACCCTGCCAGGCTGCGTTACCGCCGACCCAGCGCACAGTGCCAAAGCTGTTCATCTGCATGGTCGATGCAACGCCGGTTTTCGGCAGCGACTCGGCCGGCACATTCTTGTCTGCCGAAACATGGTCGATTGTGACCTCTATCATTGCCTGATCGGCATCACAGCTGATTATTTTCTGGCTGATGCGCATTTCCATGTTGACCGGGTTACTGATGTTGCCCATCGGCATTTCGATGTCTACCCCACCCTTGATCGAGATGACGTAACGCATCTGCCGGCCCGGTGAAAAACCATATCTGAATAAATGACTGCTCATGGTCGCTATTTATACCTGAAATCGCTGACTTTTGCCAGAGTAAATTCGGGTTTAAAACGAGAAAAAAGAATCATCCGCAGATTACACCGATTCCTCATATTGAACGAAGAAAGCTGAATTGTTCAATTCAGTCGAAGCTTTTCATAAAAGACGGTGGTTAAGGTCTTGTCTTTTATTTTTGCGTGTAGTTGCAGAATCCAACTCTCATAAAAAATCTGCGTTATCTGCGAAATCTGCGGATAAACCGTTCTGTTGCGAACGATTACGAGAACGAGCACGATTACGAGCACGAGATAGAGCGAAAGCAGGGTTATTTTTAGTGAGAGTGTTGCCGATACTGCACTGCGGATTTTGTATTGAAAAATTTAATGGTGGTGTTGTCATGGCCAGAATTATATATCTCACCCTCCTGCTGGCGATTGCTGTCAGCATACCGGCACCCGCGGGCTCGACCCAGCCCGATCTACAGCTTTCCGGCAACGAAATAGACCTGCTGGTCGGCACTCCGGTCGGCGTCGATGAGCCACTCGATGCTCGCAGAACCAGAGTTGATGAAAGTATCAAACACGATTTCAGCAATCTGCTCGATGAAGACTTCAATTCTGATACCGGGCTCATCGATATCGACTGGTCTGATGCCGAAGACACGACCCTCGACCCCGATCAGGCTGAATCGATGCTGATCGACCTGCTGGCTGAAACCGGCGAGCTTGAAAATTTCGACTTTTCCGAAGACAGTGAAACTGATGAAGCGAATTCTATCGACAACGTTGAAACGGAGTTTAAGCTGTGATAATCTTAAAAAAAAGTTTTCAGGAGGGTGACTAAATGTCAGAAATCCGGCGCCGCAAGAAGTATTTTATCAAACCGGGCTTCCAGAGCAGGTTGACCGCGATTTTTATTCTCATTGTAATCATCGTCGCCAACATCGTCGGCGCCCTGGTTTACGGCTTTTCGGTTGAGAGGCTCGAAAGCAATCTGGTGGAAGAGGCCAAACTGCCGGTCGACAGCAAGCAGCTTGGGCAAGCCCTCCTGCCTGGCGTCATAACGGCGCAACTTATCAGCATTTTTGTGGTGGCGTTCATCTGTATATTCGTCACGCATACGATAGCAGGCCCGGTGTACCGCATGGAAAAAGTGGTGCGCAACATCGGCGAAGGCGACCTCACCCACTTCATCAAACTGCGCCCGAAAGATGAACTCAAAGACCTGGCCGACGCCATGAACGAAATGACCATGGGTTTGCGCAACAAGGTCATCAGCTTCCGCGAAAACACCAGCAAGATTCAGGAAGGCGTCGCTCTTGCCCGCAGCACCGGCAAACTCGACAAACTCGATGAAGTTCTCAAGGCCATAGAAGCCATGGAAGAATCACTTGGCTCATTCACTCTCGAAAAGGAACGCCGTGAGCGCAAGGTCGTCGACGACGAAGAAGGCGGCGAAAAAGAGCAGGAATACGCCAAAAGCTGAACCTCAGTCTAACTCAAACCGGGTAACGGCCCTGCCGTTACCCGGTTTTATTTTAGCTGCATTGTAGTTAACTGAGATGGGCACACAGTTTATGGTGCTGCCTTGAGAACCACTGATTCAGCGTTATCACGAGAGGTAATCGGAATACGCTTGATCGAAAACGGGTTGGCACCGGGCTCATTGTAGCCATGTACACTGGTAAAATGCAGACGGAACCCCGAGTTTCTGGCGATAGCAGAAAACTCAGGGTTGAATTTACCATAGGGCCAGGCGATGGCAATTGGACGCGCGCCCAGAATCGATTCGAGACGCGAAGACGAAATCCGCAGATCGCGCTGCAATAACTGCAGCACCGGGTTCGCCGGGTGACCGGCAAATGCTTCGTATATCGATAATGTGTCGGTGTGAAGATCGTGAGTGTGCGAACCAAAATCAAAGTAACCGCTGTCAGCCATTTCTCTGATCTGGCGCTCGGTCAGATACTCAGCGAACTGAATACGCCGGCCGGCACGCGAGGTGATCATGAAGACCGTCATCGGCACCCGCAAACGCCGCGCCACCGGCAATGCGAAGTGATAAAGACTTTCGTAGCCATCGTCGAAGGTTATCAGAACCGGCTTATCGACAGACAATGTGCCAGCAAGAAACAGACGTGTCTGCGCCAGCGACAACGGCCTGAAACCGGCTGCGAGGAGTGCTTCGATATGTTCGTTGAACTGTTCGGGGGTGCAGGAAACGTCAGAGGTCACCTTTTCCTGAATATGATGGTAGACCAGTACCGACAGGCGCGGCTGATCAGTCTCCAGTTGAGCCTGACCAGCAAAGGTCGGCAACATGAACAGTAACAGAAACCAGAATAATTTTCTGAACAAATTAAACCTCGATATAGAGAAAACCGCCCGTCGAGGACGGGCGGTTCGGGGTTTCAGCAGAGCATCAGAGGCCGGCAGCCTTTTTGAGCGCTTCGACCTTGTCGAGTTTTTCCCAGGGCAGGTCGAGATCGCCGCGGCCAAAATGACCGTAAGCAGCGGTCTGGCGATAGATCGGGCGGCGAAGATTCAGGTTTCTGATAATTGCGCCTGGTCTGAGATCGAAATTATCGGTGATGATCTTCTCGATTTTTTCAGGAGATACTTTGCCGGTGCCAAAAGTGTTTACATGCACAGAAAGAGGCTTGGCAACGCCAATTGCATAGGCGATCTGGATTTCGACGCGGCTGGCCAGGCCAGCAGCAACGATATTCTTGGCAACATAGCGGCCCATGTAGGCGCCGGAGCGGTCGACCTTGGTCGGATCCTTGCCCGAGAAAGCGCCGCCACCATGTGCGGCCATACCGCCGTAGGTGTCGACGATGATCTTGCGGCCGGTAAGACCGGAGTCACCCTGTGGCCCACCAACGACGAATCTGCCGGTCGGATTGACGTAGAATTTGGTGTTGGCATCGATCAGCTCGGCCGGAATTACTTTCTTGATGACCTTTTCGATCATATCTTCGGTGATTTTCGCATGAGTGGCGGAAGGGTCATGCTGGGTCGAAAGAACGACCGCATCTACGCGAGCCACCTTGTTGTCGCGGTATTCGACGGTAACCTGAGCTTTGCCATCGGGTCTGAGATAATCAATGCTCTTGTTCTTGCGAACTTCGGCGAGCTTGCGGCAGATGTTGTGCGCGTAATAGATCGGAGCGGGCATGTAATCAGGGGTTTCGGTGCAGGCAAAGCCAACCATCATACCCTGGTCACCGGCGCCGGTATTGAGTTCTTCATCTTTGTCGCTGCCATCTTTGGCATGGTTTACACCCTGCGCGATATCGGGCGACTGTTCGTCGAGGGCAACCAGAACACCGCAGCTTTTGCCATCGATACCAAAGTCGGCATTGGTATAACCGATTTCGGTCAAAACACGGCGGGCGATGGCCTGCACGTCAACGTAGCATTTGGTGGTGATTTCGCCCATTATCAGAGCAAGACCGGTAGTAACTGCGGTTTCGCAGGCAACGCGGCCCTTGGGGTCGTTGGTCAGAATCGCGTCGAGCACGGCATCAGAAATCTGGTCGGAAACCTTATCAGGGTGTCCTTCTGTAACCGATTCAGAGGTAAAAAAGAAATTTTTGTTCATGGGGGTCCTCCGTGTACCTTTCAATAAGTGGCGTGATTATAACAGCCACCCCCGGCAGCGTCAAGTAAATCCCGACTAAAATAATCGTACATCAGAACGGGTCGCTCAGCTTTTTTTAAAGCCTTGCGACCCGCTCTACCGGAACACGCTTCTACCTGTTATTACTGAACGAGGCAGAAGACTGCATCGTGGCGGTTGAGGAATAGAGCATTCCGGAAACCTCCCGGTAGGCAACGCCGTAACTGACAACAAAGCCGACGACGCCAGAGATGATTACCAGAATCAGAGCTATAATTCTCATAATCCGTCCTCCCTTCCACTGAGAGAGCCTATCGACAGCATTGGCACTTTAGCTGAGCTAAAAGCTGGCAGCTGCGACTAATTTGTGCGATAATGCGAAACAGCAATACAGCACAGGATAACGAAGGATTCTGTCTCATGTCTGCACTCTGGCAAAGCTTTATTTTATCGGCATTTCTTGGCGGCCTGATCGGCTGGGTAACCAACTGGCTGGCAATAAAAGCTCTTTTCAGACCCAAGGAACGCTGGCGTTTTCTGCTTTTCGAGTTTCAGGGGCTTTTACCCAAACGCCAGAAGGAACTGGCAAATAACCTCGGCAAAATTGTCGAAGGAGAGCTGATCAGCGTCGAAGAACTGATCAAGAAAGTCGAACCGGCCGATATCGACCCGATAATTGAAGATGTCATGCGCAAGAACCGCGACGACATGGAAAAGCGAATCAAAGACTTCATCAGCAGTATCGCCAACAAGATACCCTTTTTCAACCTCAGTGCAGACACCCTGGTTAGATCAGTCATGGACCGCATCGAAAGCGAAATCTGCGTTGTCCTCAAAAAGCAGGTGCCGATGCTGCTCGACCGGGCCGCCGAAAAGGCTGCCGAAAAAATTTCCGTTCAGGAAATCGTCATCGAGAAAGTCTGCAAAATGGATCTGATCAAGCTCGAAAACATCTTCAACCGTATCGCTGACAAAGAAATGAAAGCGATCATCAGACTGGGCGGCGTTCTCGGCGTTCTTGTCGGCATTATTCAGTGGGCAATCCAGAACTTCGTCATCACCACCATTTAACCCCAAAATCAGACACTGTAAGACTCTGCGGGATTTTGTTTACAAAGTGCGTACACAGGATTAAAATTCGTGCAGATTCGGTTGATCCGAAAAAGTTTTAAACAGGAGACGGACATGAATATAAAAGTTCTGTTGGTTACGCTTTTGCTGGTGATTTTCAGTGGTGCTCTTTTTGCTGGTGTTTTGCCGGCAGCTGAAGAAATGAGCGCTCTCGACGCAATGATTGACAAAATGATGGCTGGCTACAATGCCGGTGATGCCACCGCATTTTATGCCGACTGGGCAGCCATGATGGCCGCCGTCTGCACGCCTCAGGCCTTTCAGACGCTGTATGTCGACAATTACATGAAAACTTTCGGCGCTTACGCTTCAAGAACGATCAACGCCGATGAAACAGTGGTCATGCCCGATGTACCGAACGGTCTGCTGGTCTATACCGCCAAGTTCGCCAATAACGAAAATGTCAAAATGAGCGTCAACCTGATGAAGGAAGAGAATGTCTGGAAAATCCAGCAGCTGACCATTCAGGCCATGCCCTGAGTTCGCACAGCAGAGCCGCCCCGCTTTATGGCGTCGGGCGGCTTTTTTGTGCAAAAATTGCGCAGATTATCTGGCATATTTTTTGCTTTCTGAGATGACATCTATTCAGAAATGATACAGGAAGGGCATTCAGGCAAACTATGCGTAAAACCAAGATACTTGTCACACTCGGACCATCAGCAGAAGAAGAAAACGTATTGCGAGATCTAATCAACGCCGGAATGAACGTGGCACGACTAAACTTTTCGCACGGTGATTACGAAGAACACGGGGTCCGCATCGAACGTGTAAAAAAGTTGCGAGACGAAATGCAGAGACCGGTAGCACTGCTTCTTGATACCAAAGGCCCCGAGATCCGCACAGGCGAGATTGAAGGCAAATCCATTTTTCTCGAAGCAGGGAAACAGATAATTCTGACAACAGAAGATGTAACGGGTACTCCGGAGCGCCTCAGCATCTCGCACAAGCAACTGCCATCACTTGTTGAAGCAGACTCGACAATTCTTCTCGACGACGGACTGCTCCAACTGCACGTCGAATCAGTTCCCGATGACAAAAATATCCGCTGCACCATTGTCAACAGCGGTTCTATCAAATCCCGCCGCGGAGTCAACGTGCCGAGATTGAATCTCAATATGGCGAATCCAACCGGCAAAGACCGTGATGACATCGTATTTGCAGCAAAAAACGACTTTGATTATATTGCGGTATCTTTTACCGAGTCTGGCGACACCATACGCAAAGTTAAAGCCATACTCGAAGTTGAGGGCAAGCCTGGAATCAAGGTTATCGCCAAGATCGAAAACCACGCCGGCCTGAACAATTTTGACGAGATTCTCACAGTTGCTGACGGAATCATGGTTGCGCGTGGCGACCTCGGCGTCGAACTGCTTCCAGAAGAAGTCCCAATCGTTCAGAAAGAGATCATCAGAAGATGCTATATGGCGGGTAAGCCGGTTATCACTGCGACTCAGATGTTGCACACAATGATCGAAGCCCCTCGCCCAACCAGAGCTGAGGTCTCGGATGTCGCCAACGCGATCTACGACTTTACTTCGGCAGTGATGCTCTCGGGCGAAACTTCGGTCGGCAAATACCCGATTGAATGTGTCAAACTGCTGGCGCGCGTCGCCGCCAACACCGAAGAGGCAATCGATTACAAGCGAATTTATGCCGCCTTTGCAAGTACCGAAGAATTCGCCGACCGCACCGGCGCAGTCACCAATGCAGCCATTACCACAGCCTACAATGTTGGAGCCACGGCAATCATAACCGTAACCGAATCCGGCAGAACTGCCCAGGCCCTGTCGAAGCTGAGACCGAGCATTCCCATCATTGCAGTGGTCAGCAACCGTCAGCTTTATCATCAGCTCAGTATCAACTGGGGTATTACACCGGTCATGGGCTCTCGATTCACCAGCATTGAAGAACTCTATCGCGAGTCAGTGCGACTGAGCCTCACTACCGGTTTTATCAAGGAAGGCGACACAGTCGTGCTGGTAGCCGGTCTGCCAGTGGGGCGCAGCGGCGGTACCAACATGATCAAGGTCGAAACAGTAGGACACCCCGGCCCCTGCCCGAAACGCCGCAAGGATGACGAACCTTCACAGGCTCTGCAGTTCAAGCTCGGCCTCGAAAAAAGCGCACACGCACGACTTAACCAGCCGGCAGGTGGTGGTGCCGGAACACCGCTCGACCTGCTCAGCCGCCCGCTGGTTTCGAGCCCGCGCAATAATCTGCGCTGATTTTTCCGATTGACGAAACAGGCCTTCTGAACCTGTAATCTGCAGGAACAGAAGGCCTGTCAGCTTCTGCCACAGTTAAGACAGAAAACGCTTCAGAGTATCGAGGAAATAACGGTTCTGCTCGGGGCTGCCGACGCTTACGCGCAGATGTTTTGCCAGCAGCGGATGCGCCCCGACATCGCGAATCGCGATATCGTTCTGCTTGAGGTATTCGAACAGCCCGGGCGAACGTTCACCGGCGGTGAAAGTAAGAAAGTTGGTCGCCGACGGCAGTGTCTTTATACCATCGATCTGTCGCATATCTTCGTAAAGCTGGTGTTTGAGAGCCACGGCAGCGGCAGTGTGCCGCAGAAACAAGTCCTTGTTGAGCAGCATGGTCATCACGAATGCCTGCACCATGATGCTGGTATTGAAAATCGTCTGCACCTTGCGGATTTCTTCGACGTTCTGCGGCTGGCTGACCAGATAACCAAAACGCAGACCAGCAGCCGAAAATGATTTAGAGAATGATCTGACAACGATCAGGTGCGAAAAATCAGCAACCCGCTCCACCATTGTCTTGCCGCTGAATTCAAAATAGGTTTCATCGAGCAGAACAGGTTTCTTCGTATTTTCGAGAACGTAGAGAATTTTCTCGTCGCTGAGCAGGTGCCCGGTCGGGTTATTGGGGTTGCAGAGTATGCCGAGGCGGCAGTCTGGCGAATTGAGCACTTCGAGATATTTTTTTTCATCAAAATCGAAATCGGGCAGATAGTCGATAAATTTGATTCCCAGACCGGCCGCGCGCGAATAAGTTGAATAATCGAAATAGGAAGGGGCCAGCGAAACTGCGAAGGCAGCATTATTCTCGCGAACGGCGAGAAAACAGGAAAACAGCATGTCGTCTGCGCCATTGCCCCAGAGCAGATTGTCTTTGCTCACTCCGTGTCCGACATAATCGACCAGAAGGCGTTTGAGTTCGCCGGTAACCTGACTGAAATAGCGGTTAAGATGCACTTCCTGCATGGTCTGGTGAAAGGCTTCGTCAATCGCCTGAAATGGGTCGAGAACGCTTTCATTCAGGCACATCATGTTCTTCTTGCGCGGGACTGAGATATCGGCAGGCGGGCCGGCCTGCAGCAGATCTTCACGAAAAAGGTTCATTTTGTTTTCCTTTCCTGCTATGTTTTTCAGGCATCTTAACAGGGAATATGCTACAATTCAAGCATTGCAGGTTGGAGGAGTATGAATGGGAAGGTACAATAGCGGCGAGCAGAAAAGCAGCGGTTGCGGCACTTTCATTATCCTGATCATTTTTGCTCTGATTGCATATGGCGATAAAGACCATGACAGCCGCAAAGAAAGAAAACGTAAAGCCGTTGTTCATCCGGTTGCCGGCAGACTGGATGAGGCTACCCGCCAGATTGCCGAACAAAGCGATGAGCAGCTGATCAAGCTATACAACCCTGAATCAGCAGACTATTCACTGGACGCAAAAACCGGACGCTCACTTCTTCACATGCTTTGCGAACTCAATCGCCACGAAGTTCTCAAAGTCATGCTTGAAGGCGGTGCGCCGCCTGATCCGCGCAATTTACGCCAGGAGACTCCTCTGCATGTGGCCATACAAAAAAAGAGCAGCGAATGTGTCAGCCTTTTGCTAAAACATGGGGCCGACCTGACCGCCATCGACGGCAAAAGCTATTCAATTCTGCATGCAGCGGCTGAATTTGGCTATTATGAAGTTGCCAAAGAAGCTATGCGGGCCGGCGCCGAGCTCGAAGCAAAGGCTTACGACTTCACTCCGCTGCACTGGGCCTGTTTCAATGGGCATCTGCGCCTGGTTGTCCTGTTCTGCGAAAACGGTGCCAATACGACTACGCACGGCAAAGGCTGGACACCCGGCGATCTTGCCTTTGGCAAACATCCGCAGATAGTAAGCTACCTCGCCAGCCGCAATGCATCGTTCAACAAAAGCTTTTTGATCGATCATTATGATTTGAAAGATGGCTGGCCATTTTTGAGCGCAGGCGAAATCGTCGAGATGTCAGGCGACCACCCGGCAATGCAGGCAGTGCGCGACGACTCACCAGAAACCCTGGCT